>JAOAJI010000018.1:2576-25783 GCA_026414265.1 Microcaldota archaeon | reverse complement strand
GAGTTGGTAGCTATAGTGACAGAGCTTTTAGGTTGATTGGATTGATAGTAGTGATGTTCATGGTTAGTTGGTTGTACGTTAGCTAAAGCTAGCGTGAAAGCTAGAGGCAAAGTTTTTTTGAAAGTTCTATTAAGAGAGTTTCTCAAATTTTGTAATAGGGGTTTTTTTGACCCGTCGTTTGTGTTTTTAGGGTTCTTTATCACGTTGCTCATACAAAGTTCACCGTAAATGATAATTATAAGAAGGGTTTAAAAGTGTGATTTCCTATTATTCAACAAGATAATGGCACAAGTTTTATACTGAAAATGGATTGTATTTGTATCTGGTTATAAGCAATTCATTTTTGAGTAATTCGTATTTGCCGTTTTGTTTCACAAAAACAAGTACGAACATTGTATTGGGGTCTCTTATTGTCAAAATGATATCATCATTTTGGTCTGCTCTGACATCTATTTCTGTTTCTTTTTTGGTATGAACCATAAGGCCTATGTCTTCATTTATTTTTATTAGTGAATTATCTATGATCGCGTATGAATTGAATTTACCTAGTAGAAGAACGACAAACTTATCTTTGACGTAAGCTACGTGTATTTTATAGTTATTCAACTCTTCCAAATCAAATGATTCAGGTAGTTCAACTTTGATAGTTTTTGGTTCTGCTCTTTCAAGATTAGCATACAATGGGAAAACTGAAAGATATTTCTTTTCTGAATCATTCAGCTGATACATTGACAATATTGCATAAGGAACTTCTTCGTCATTAAGAACAACTATTCCAGCATTCAAGTTAGTGTATCTTTTTCTGTAGTTTTTTAACGGTTCTTCTGGTTTTTCGTTAATTATATTTGCACCGTAACAAGTTTCAGCCTCTTCTGAGTAGTGTATAGTTTTAATTTTCGAGTTTTCGAACATTACAGCTACGTCATGTGCTATAGGAAAATACACTTTATCTGCTAAGCTGACTAACATGTTTCTGATGCTTCTAAGTGTCATTTCACTGATGGTTGAGTAATTTACATCTTGGATGGGAATGACTGAAGATGTTTTTTTGCTTTGCAGGTTCTTGTCCAGGTGATCAATCACTTTGACAAAGAAATCAAATTCTTTACCAGATTTTTTCGCACTCAGTAACAGATCAAACAACGATTCAGAAGGTCTTGCATTCATGTAGTACAACAAGTAATCTCTTACTAATTCCTTCATGAATGGCGACATCAACGGATGTGATTTCAATTCTTTTTCTTCCAGAGGTTTATGTTTAGCAAAGCCATAATTTGATATCGTTAATGAAGCCACTAACAAAGGGACTAATTTCTTGTTCATAACCATCACTTTGAACATTCAAAATGTGCTATTATAATTTTTTTATTATTACACCTTTCTTTTAAATTACTGAACACATTAGTTTTCTGAATCATGAAAATCTAAATATAACAACAACTTTAAAAAGTTATTGCTTCTTCTTAATGTTCTTCTTAATTTTTTCAACGAGTTCGTTATAATTCAATTTCTTCCTTGTTATATTAGTTTCGATAGCTTTTTTACCTACTTCTATAGCAACTTGTTCATGAAGTTCAACAACCAAAGGCGATGGAATTATCATTTCTTTAGATGGTTCATCGAGGAAATCAGCTATTGCTTCGGCAGCAGCTATCTTCATTTCGTAATTTATTTTTCTTGCAGTTGCGTCAAGTGCTCCTCTGAAAACACCTGGAAACGCAAGCAGGTTATTTATTTGATTTTTGCAGTCACTTCTCCCTGTAGCGAAAACATCTATCTTCAGTCTCTTAGCTTTTTCGCAGTCAAGGTCAGGAACAGGATTAGACAGGGCAAATACGATTCTCTTATCAGCCATTTTATTTACATGTTCTTCATTTATTGTATTTGGTCCTGCAGTGCTTATGATCACAGAGGCTCCATCAACAGCGTTTATGAGCTCTCCTTCTAAATTTTCAGGATTTGTTTTTTTTGCCAGTTCCAATTTAAATTCATTTAGATCTTTTCTTTTTGTGCTCAGAATGCCTTTGGAGTCTATGCAAACTATATTTTTAAACCCGTAGTTAAGTAGGATATTGGTTATTGCGTTTCCAGCGGCTCCGACTCCGTTGATCACAATTTTGAGGTTTTTGTTTAACCCGAGTACCTTGAGAGCGTTGAGAAGCCCTGCCAGTAAAGTTATTGCAGTGCCGTGTTGGTCGTCATGGAACACTGGAATATCAAGAAGATCGTACAACTTTCTTTCTAAGTAGAAGCACTTAGGGTTTTGTATGTCTTCTAAATTTATCCCACCAAACACAGGTTCGATTGCCTTGATTATTTCTATGAGTCTGTTTTCGTCTCTTTCGTTCAAGCAAATAGGAAACGCATCCACATTTCCGAACTGTTTGAACAACATAGCTTTGCCTTCCATTACAGGAATAGCAGCATAAGGTCCTATGTTCCCCAATCCAAGTACTCTTGTGCCATCGCTGATAACTGCAACAGAGTTCCATTTGTTTGTTAATTCATACACTTCCTCTAAATTTTTGCTGATCTCTGAGCATGCACTTGCCACTCCTGGAGTGTATGCTAGTGCAAGTTTCTTCATGGAATAGGCAGGATCTTTTACTTTGAGCTCTATTTTTCCTCTCAATTTTCTATGGTATTTAACTGGATCTTCCATGGAGATCACTGAGCCAATCTTTCATTTCATTGATAAAGTATTTTTCTTCGAGTCTCAAAGGCGTTATGGTTATTTTATTTTGATTGAGCAAGTGATGGCATTCTTTGTCATTACAGTCGTCGTCACATTTATGGTATATACCTGAAAGCCACAGATACTTCCTTTCTTCTGGGTCTATTCCTTCCACTAGCTCTACATCAAAGTTCTTGTTTTTCAATTTCGTTATTTCTATCTGAATTTTATGTAATTTTGAAGGAAAGTTAACAGATATTAAATCTATTTCTTTAGGTATCCCATTTCTTTTGACGTTTTGAAGTAACTCTTTAACGAAGTTTTTTACGTTTGTCAGAGTTGTTTGATCATATTCGTTAATAGGTCTGTAGTCAATGGAGAATGCGATAGCCTTTTTCCCGTGTATGACTGCTTCGAGGCATGCACCTATGGTTCCTGAAGTCAGAAAAGACTGTTTCGATATGTTGTGGCCGTTATTAATTCCTGAGACCACTACTTCAGGCTTGTACTTTTTGAGTTCTTGAACCTGGTTGGCGTGCAAGCCTACTGCTACACAGTCTGCTGGATTTCCATTCAATGTATACATGTCTTCTTGGATTTTTTTCAGTCTCAGCGGTTTGTGAAATGTCATAGCTTTAGATGTAGCGCTCCTCTGTCTGTCAGGTATTATGGCAAAGGAGTTTTGGTCAACTGATTTAGATACTTCGAAAAGCAGGTCAAGGAGAGGCGTTTTCCCGTCGTCATTAGATAACAAAAACATAGAGAATTATTAATTAGAAAGTAATTTAAATCAGATTTGAGTTTCTATCGAATTGACAACTTCAGCAACGTGTTTTTTCATTTCTTCAGCTTCCTTTATAGATTCTGATTCTGCTGTTATTCTCAATATTTCCTCAGTGCCAGACTTTCTTATCAGCACAAAACCTTTATTGTTTTTGAAATTGATTCTTATGCCATCGAGTGTGTCTACGCTCTCAATTTGGTCAAACATGCTTTTTGCTTTTTTAGAAATGATTTCTATGACTTTGTCTCTGTTTGAAACAGTTATCTTGCTCCTCACCACTTTGTAAATGTCGTACTTCTCAATTATATCTTTTATTTTCTCAGTACCGTAATTTTCCAGGATCTCCATGAATCTCAGCATTAGAAATATGCCATCAGGTGCTAAGTGGAATTCTTTGAATATGTATTCTCCACAAGGTTCTGCTCCGAACAAGGATTCGGAATTTTTCAATTCCCTTGAAACGTTGGCACTACCAACCTTTGTTATTTTGAGCTTGGATTTCAATTTACTGCACATGTATTTGAGAGATGTAGAGCTTTCTACAGTGCTGATGATTTCTTTTAGTTTAAACTTGTTTATCATGTAATGGCCAAATATCAGTAACTGTTGTTCTTGAGTCAACAGATTGTTATCAAGGATTATTCTGCACCTGTCTGCGTCTCCGTCGAATGCAAAGCCAGCGTCAACTTTTGCGCTTCTGCACAAGTTAATGAAATTTGTCAGATTTTCTTCTACAGGTTCGAGTTCTCTCTCAGGATAAGGTACATTTGAATTTGTGGATATTAGTTTAAGATTAGGGAATCTTTTTACTGAGTTTATAGCGTCAGTGCTTGCGCAGAGCCCTGAAAAATCGCCTGCTATGGTAAATTCACTTTTTACATCTACATAATTTCTTATTTCTTTATAGTATTCACATTGGTTGTCTGAATTAACAACATTAGTAAATGAATACCAGTTTGGTGAAACATGTTTTTTCAAGTTTTTTAAGTACTGTGATTCCTCTATACCATTATTAAAAAGTTTTATTCCCACGTACTTTAGTGGATTGTGGGAAGCAGTCATTTGGATTCCCAATTTCTTGTATTTATAAGAAAGAAAAGCGATTATAGGAGTAGACACAATTCCCAAGTCGTGGCATTTTGTTTGTGAATAGATGATAGCACTTTTTGCCATGAAATATATGGGAAGACAGCTTTTTCTTCCATCATAGCCTACAAACACAGTATCGCTTTTTTTGTCTGCCAGAAAATCCAAAATGATATCATAGGCTTGTAGAGGATTCAGGTTTTGATATACTGTTCTTATACCTCCTGTACTGAGTGGTATTTTCTGCATACATTCAAGAATTCGACAAAAATATTTAAATTACGTTACTTTTTTCCTAATGGTATTTTATATAAAAGCATGTATCTGCATCGTTTATAAACTTTTGTTGCGTATTAATATATGCTTGTGCTTATTCGTTGGTGATTTTCATGCCTCGCGGTAGAAGGATAATCATAGAAACAGAAGTAAAAGATGCTGTAGTTGAGAACTTGTTGTCTTTGGACATAAAGAAAATGGCAGAGCACAGACAAGAGATAGAGAAGAAAATAGAAGAATCTATAAGAGAAGCAGTTGACCAAGCTACAAAGCACTTGCAGCATGGTAAACTCGATCCAGCAATCAGAAAGAAATTAGGTTTATTTACTTTAGAAGAGGCTTACGAGGAACTGAAAAAATCTGGTTTTGGTTTTAGTTTTAGAGCTTTTGCAGGAAGGGTTGAGAGAAAGAGTATAAAGTCTGTCAAGGTTGGCAGATACAGATACATACCCTTGGAAATAATAAAGGATTTGGCGAACATAAGGAGCGACTTTTACACGATGAACGAAGCGTATTTGAAGATATCTGCTTATGAAGAAGATTTGAACATAAGGGCTTTTATAGGCCGTGTTGAAAAGGGTTCGATTCCTTCTTTGAAGGTTGGGACGATGCGTTTGATTCCTAAGGTGGCTATAAACTCTCTGGTTCACATAGCACAAAACTATTACACAGTTTCACAAGCTATAAAGAAACTTTGGGAAAACGAAATAAAGATAAAACGCAACGCCTTTGAAAGGAGGTTAGACAGAGGCAGAATACCTTCTGTCAAGGTGGGTGGTAGAAGAGTAATAGCCAAAGAAGTCTTGGACGAGCTCATCAGAAAGGAAATCGCCTTGAGGCAGAAGGAGAGCCAGAAACAGCAGCAGCAAAATGTTCAGAGCCAGCAGCAGAAACCTGAGTTGAAGAAGTGAGTAGCAATCTTCAGTCTTTGAGATATTTGTCTGGTTCGTAAAGCATCAACAATTCATTTCTTTTGCTCTCCATAAACCTTTTGATAACTTTTTCCATACTTTCTCTACTTCCATCTATTTCTATCGAACTTAAGTGTTCTGGCAAGTGCTTAGAGTAGTTCTTATAGCCTATTCTATCTTCTAAGAATACTATGATCCCATAGTCCTTTTCGCTTCTGATCAATCTCCCGCATGCCTGGACTATCTTATTCATGGCTGGAACGATGTAAGCGTAATCGATACCGTTTCCGAAATGGTGATCAAAGTATTGTATTTTTGCTTTAGTCAGCGCATTCATTTTGCTCAGAGGCATGCCTACGATTACTATCGCTTTTACAACATTATTTTTGAACTCTATTCCTTCAGCCAAGCTACCTCCAAGTACGCAAAATAGTGCGTCTCCTATTTTTACGAAATTTTCTTTGAGTGCTCTTACATCTTTAGGGTCCATTTTCTCTTTTTGTGCAAGAACGACCATTTCATTAGCTGCATATCTATTTACGTTTTCCATGAACTCGAAAGAAGGAAAGTAGCATACCAATTTGTCTTGTAATGTTTCGTGAATTTTTCGTATTGTTGACGCTATTTTCGAATACATGACAGAACTTCTTTGTGAGTATTTGCTTGTAATACCGCTTATTTTTATTGCCAAGATGTTATCTGTTCTAAAAGGATACTTGTAATTTTTTTTGACAGCGTTTTCTATTCCTAGTACTTTTTCAGTCATTTCTGTGTTGATACTACCGCTCATCAGTATAGCCGAGTAGAAGTCATTTATTATTTTAGATACGTTCCTAACGTCTAAGCAGTACTTACTGAGCTTGTAATCCTTTTTTTCCAATATCCTTGCGAACTTGATTTCTTCTTCTATGTTTTCAGTTTCCCAAGTGCTCAAGAAACCAAAAATCTTCAACAACTGGCTGGTTTTTTTCCTTTCGAGTGTTATTATATCCCCAAAGTAATGCAATAATTCCAAGAATTCTTGATCTTCTAATGCAAATTCCAAAAAATCTCTATCTACTACGATCTCTGTTTCATTAGCCAAACAAAATTTACATCTTTGAACGTACTTTTTGTAAAAGCTCTTGATTTTATTTTTTAGGGTCATGTATTTCTTAGAATCTTCTATTATGCATATTTCTTTGAATTTGTCCAACTCTTTATACGCTCTCTTTATGGTTTTTATTGACATTCTTTTGCTGAGTTTATTACTTAGTCTGTCATAGACGTTATGTACTTCGTCAAGTATGAGGATACTGTTTTTTTTCTTGAAGTTGCTTATGGAGCTGATGTAATTAAATATTTCTTGAGAAAAAACGTGGTTGTAGTCGCATATCAATACATTTGAATACCTGAGATTTCTTATGTTAAATTCGTATGCACACAAACCATGTTCCTTAGAGAAGTTGAGGATTTCCGGAGCATCTACGTTCACAGGTACTTTTTTTCTAGCCATTTTGATGGAATACCTTTGGTTATCAACAACGTTGATGTAGTATTCGCACAGGTTTTTTTTGCAGTAGTTCTCGCAGATTCTGTAAAAGGCGTTCGTGTCTTTGGATTTAACGTTTTCATTGCTGCACATGTGTCGTTTTCCAAACATATCAGTTACCACAAAGTTGGTTCTGTACTTCTTATTCACGTCTCTTACTATTTCCACAGCTAGTTTATGCTGTGATAGTTTAGGCGTACAGAAGATAACGTTGAGGTTATTCTCATAGGCATAGTATAACGCAGATGCAAATACTGCGTCTGTTTTTCCGAGCCCTGTTGGAGCGTTCGCTATGAGTACTTGCTTTTGTTCTATAGCTTTAAGGCAGTCGTTAGCGAAAAGTTCTTGCTCTCTTCTGAAATTTTCGTACCTGAGAAGCACAAAAAGAGATAGATAGGAAGTCATTTAAAAACATATTTTCAGTTCAGTTCCAATATAGAACTATACTAGCCAATCGAGTTTCCTGTTTATCATCATGGCTTTTTTTATACTTATGGTATAACCTTTTTCTGTTTCCTCTAGTTCTTTAGGGTGTAAGAAATACCAGTCTTTATGCTTCCAAGCGATGTAAGTGCTTATTCCAGACACGTTTTGCCAGTGCAAAAGGCTTTCTACTTGTTCTTTTTTCAAATGTAGGTAATCATTGTCCCAGTTTTTGCACTCGAAGGCAAATTGCATTCCTTGTCTAAAAGCGAGTAAATCAGGGTTATTGTTTTTTCCAGAGCCTGCTATTCTTGCAACTACATAATCATTAGATTCCAAGAATTTTAGTAATTCTCTTTCTGCCCTACTTCCTTTTGAGTACTTTAGTTTGACAAAGTTTTTCATGATATTCAAGAGCACTTATTGGCTTAAAAACTTGTGTGTAGATATATCAATACGTATGCGTTTGTGTTCAAACTCGATCTTTAAAATTTACGCTACAGTATTTGTCATCCTCTTTTACCTGCTTTATGGATGTTTGGACTTAAATCCAGAGGCTTTGAAATACTTGCAGGAAGTTTACAAATATGATACAGCTGCTCCGAGTACAACTTTGGACAAAAAAGATGCTGCAAAGCAATTGATGAAAAGTGGAGAAGATGCATACACTCAGTATTTTGCTCAGTGTAAGTTCAATACTAATTGTACTTTTCTGTATTGTGAAAACCAGTATTACGGTAACGTTCTTACTAGGCTCTGGAATTTCATATACAGGCTTTTTTCAGGGACTAATTACGACAGCAGAATACCAGAGTATAGCATATTGAAAGGAAATTGCCATTTCAGGACCGAAAACGTTTCTGAAGTTTATGAGCTATTCCTTTCATTTTTAAACGATTCTTACGTTATAGTTGATCACATAAGCCAAAGAACCGGGTCTACTGTACCGTCTACATCGCATTATCCGTCCAAAGGCTTCAGGTATTTCGGAATAGGTTCTGGGAGATACGGATTCGAATTCGAGCAGGCAAACAGATATTGTGGAAATGGCATGCAGTTCATGACGATCTGGCTTTCAAATTTGCCTTATCCAAGGCCTTTAACATCGCCTATGCGATGTTACTTAGAGCGAAACATAATGCCTATTTACATCCTTTATTCTAACAAGTCTCATGACAGCATGACTTCTTCTGATTGGAACTTACTTTTGAAGAGCAGTGCATTGGTAGCTAAGAACCTATCGAAGTTGGACAGTCCTGTTATCGTAACTACTGACATCAATTTTGACATATCAAGTGATCCTAACAAGCCTTACAAGCACGTGCCATACATAGTAGATCAAATCATAACGTTGCTTGATAATTGTCCAAAGTGCTTGGTCGCAGTAACTCCCAAGTACAGCAGCAATTTTTCTTTACTAATAAATAACGAAACCAACAAAGAAGGGGTTTTTTACTTATTGATCAAAAGAGTTGGAGAGGCTAAATGGCAAGAGTACAAGAAGCGCTTGTTATTGGGCATAGGCTTGATGTTAAACGACTTACCTGATTTCACTCCTAATGGAGTAATAGCTAATCTTACTTATCCATCCTCTTTTCCAAGAGTTGTGCAGTTTCAGTATGATTTACAATCTATCATAATTTACATTATGGCAAGCAAAGAGGTAAGGAAAATTGAGACAGAGTACTCTGAAGCTTTTTCAGAGGAGGACGAAAAGATCTTAGCATCGATGCCGAAAATCACTACTTTTAAGACATTGGACAGAAAGATGTTTGCTGATGTGTTATATACATTGTATTATGCCTCTCCACTGCTCTTAGAAAAAGGAATTATAGGTTTTTCGGTTCCCAAGTTTTACAATGACACCAAAGATTACATATGCAAAGGAAAATGCCTATCTTTGTTAGATGACGATAAGGGACCAATCAATAACCTTTCTTATGCGTTCTTCTCTTCATGTTACCAACATACTAGAACTACTCCATTGCCTTTGATAATTGCAACTTATGGCGGTAATCAATTCTGTGCTTTTCAAACGAATTACATCACCCAGAGGAAATTATTTGAAGGAGAGGTAGAATACCCAAATGAAAGCGAAATTTCGAAGGATCTTGGTTTGTCTTACGCAAATAGCACATACATAGGATGCGACAACTGTTATGGTTTTGCCCCGGAGCCTTTCTACAATATAACTGAATACGAGAATAGATTGCGTTCTTTCGGAGTTGACAATTGTCCTATACCAAACAGGTACAAAGACTATATCCTTAAATATTCAGCGTATTTCCCTTCAGGGACGATCCGTTCAGACGATCTCTTAGACAAGATAGACCCTCTTCTTGTGTCAGCATTGATCTATCGTGAGAGCAGTTTCAGAGAGACTGCTGAATCCAGTGCAGGCGCATTGGGATTAATGCAGATAATGCCTTCTAATGTTGGAGACCATGATGACGGCTACTCCAATGACAGAGAATCAAGGAGCAGAGTAGACGAAATTTGCAAAGAAACAAAGGCGTATCAGAGATTCGTTGTAGACATGCAGAATGCCCAAAGCGACGATGAAAGAAGAGAAGCAATAAGAAGTTTGTTATTCGATCCTGAATTCAATATCTGTTTTGGTATCCAATTATTGTCAAACAACATATATGCAGCAAATTACTTGATAAACAACAGAAGTTCTGTGTGGCACAAGGTAATAGAGCACAAATCCAATGACCCACAGTATACTCTTTGGATGTCAGTTTATTTGGGTCTGTTGATGTACAACAGCAATTACGGAAAGGTTGAGCAAGCGATCAATGCATGGTTAAACAGCAATAAAATGTGCAATGGAATTCCGGTACCTTTTGAGGTTTATGTTTACAATTGTACTGTAAACAATCCTTTGCCAAGGGAAACAAGGATGTATGCTTATGGTATTCTGGGGATTTACAATGCCCTAGTTGAAAACGAAGACTGTTTAGATAACTATTGTGGTGCTGAGTTTGCAGACCTCATTCAAAACACCCAATCAGATACATATTTACCTATTTCCATGGTGGATGTAAAAGGCATGGTAAACCTTCCTGCAGACAACAGGACCAATATTATAACTTCTTGTTATGGAATGCGTTTGCATCCTATACTTAACGTGTATAGATTGCACACAGGTATAGACATAGCTGGTGGCAAAAAGGATTTATATGCAGTTGCTAATTCCACTGTTGAGAAAGTAGTTAAGTCTAGAACAGGTTATGGCAACTACGTGGTTTTAAGGGATTCTAAATACCCACAGTATTCTTATTTGTATGCACACATGAACTCTATCTACGTAACCAAAGGACAATCTGTAAAGGCAGGCCAGGTCATAGGTACTATAGGTAACACTGGCTTATCTACTGGCGACCATCTGCATTTCGAGATAAGAAGAAATAACGTACCTCAGATAAGTGTCAATCAGCTATCCAAGTACTACGGAGGTAAGAATTGTCACTTGAAGTTCAATTGAGCTTAATTTATGTTATTCTATTCTAGGATATTTTTTACAGCAGTGCTCTCAGCATGGTCATTATGCCGTTATTTGATGCGAAAAAAGCTGTTTTATCTAAAGCAATAATCTTGATCTTTATCCTGTTATTTTTAAGCTTAGTTATTTTAAGTTTTGATCTCTTGTAGTCAGATTTTTCTATTACGAGTCCTTGATAAACAGCTTCGCACATTTTTTCGTCATCAAATTCTATAACTATATCAGAAGTTATTTTATTAATCGAAGTGTTTTCTTTTTGCATAATCTACATTTGCTTCTAAAAGCTTTAAATCATCAGCATAGATATACATTTTGTTTTTATTTACTTTGATTACCATGTTGTTTCCTAACAAATCCTCTTCAACAAACAACTTTTCCAAAACTGTATTCAATTTCTTTGATTTACTTTTTATGACCCTGCCGTCATAAAGTTGAACAATTTTCTTAATTTCTGATTTGTCTTTAAACAGCTTATAATCCTTGATTACTATGACAGGATTTAGATAACGATATGGATAAGTAGATATGTCTGCAAAAACCAACTTGATATAAGTTGAGTCCTTTTGAGCTATGCAAATCCTTTTGTATGTGTTTTTGTACTTTTCTATTAGTTCAAGCAGATTCTTTCTTTTTCTCCTATAGTATTTACCCTTTATCAGTTCAGCTAGAACCATCACGAAGTTTTTTTGTTCTCTGGTCATTTTTTTTGAGTTTGTTACGAGTATCGTCAATCCGTAGAAACCTCCTTTACTATAGGCGGTCTTTTTTTGAACAGTATCCTGCATGCGCAATAAGGGCATCTGACAAATTTCGTATCAATTTTTTCTATGTCTTTTTTACATTCAAAGCACACGTACATATTTATTCACTCTTTTTGGCTTTTGCCTGATTAGCCAATTGCTGGATTATAGATTTTGCGTTCTCTCCAAGGTTTGTGGATAAACTATAAGCTGCTCCAGCGTATTCGGCTTTGCAAGAGCTACATAAGAAATGTGCAAAACCAATCCTTTTTACTTTCTTTTTTCCGCAATCTGGACAAACGTACCTATTTTTCTTAAGTTTGTTTATTTCATTTACAAGTCTTCTTAATTTCATTCCATATCTTACGTTAGGTGATGCCATACTCAATCACAGTAACTTTAATACTATAACTACGCAATTCATACATACAATACTATCAGATAATAGTATGCGCAAGTATTATATACTTAACTTTTTTAACTCTCTTGAACAAATTTTTTGAGTTCTTGGTGTTTTTGGAAGCTTACGTCTACCATGTTGAGTATTTGTTGTTTTGTCAGTCCGTCGTAACCAAGTTTTTGCACTGCTACTAAGTTATCGTCCTGAACTGCCATAACTATTCCTGCGTCCATAGCAGACTCTTCCAACCTGTTAGGGTCAAGCATTATTTTATCTTTTACTACTGCAAACGTAGAGCTTGTAACTATCCCTTGTAATTCTAGATTCCCATCAAATTCTCCATAGATTATCTTTGCAGTTTTGTTCACGTTATCGACTTCGACTTTAGGCTTTTTGGTGTTTGTCAGTGCAGCCATAGTTGCCAAGTAACATGCGTCAAAGAGATTGCCGTCAAAGTCAAGTACGTGTAAGTCAACGTAGAGCACTAAAACGTTTTTTTCATTGATAAAGAACTTTTTTAGATCTATTATGCCAGAGCTCCTGAATCCTCTGTCAACAACCCTTGCCAATTCGATCGCATCTTGGTTAGGTGGACCTAATTCAAATGTAGGCGAAGCAAGCCCAGTGAATTCGGCATTGAACGATATAGCGCCTTCGTCTGGTTTATCTGGATATGGTGCGCCTATTCCGAATTTTATTCCAGCTAAAACTTGGGTTTTTCCGAGTTTACAGAGTGCAGAGCCATTAGCATTGGGTACTACATTTTTTTGTATTTTGATTTTTCTGTATTCTAGTAACTTTCTGTTATCGAGTCTTATACCACGCGCGATTAGGTCATGGACGCTTCTTTTTCCTATCTCTTCTAAAATATCCATAATAAATCACCATTCCTGTTCATTAGTTCTGTTCTAAATTCGTTTAGTCCATCACTAGCTCTGCTTCTATGTCCTGATCAAGTTTTTGTGAATACAGATTTTCCAACGCAGATTTTTGTTTATTATAGATAGTTTCAACTGAATTTAAAGCAAGGTCTAATGCCTTTTCCAATTCCTCTTTTTTTACTTTTCCGTCAAGTTGTAGAAGCATAAATTTTTTTGAGTGTACTGTAATTGCCATAGGTATATCGCTTTCTCCGAAATTATCCTCTTCCTTAGAAGGGTCTAGGACAATTTTCCCGTCTGCTTTTCCACAGGCTATTGCAACCACCATGTCTTTCATAGGAATGCCTGCATGCGCTAAGGCTACTGAAGCGGCAGTGATGGACGCGCATCTGGTTCCGCCGTCGCTTTGTAACACTTCTATGAATATGTCTATTTCTGTTTTCGGGAACGCTTCGGTCACTACCAGGCCCTCGAACACATTTGATATTACTTTAGACAATTCGATGCTTCTTCTGTTAGGTCCTGGTTTATCTCTACCTTCTGATGAGCAAAAAGGAGCCATTCTATAAGAGGATTTTATTATTGCTTTGAAAATGTCAGATGTATGCTTAGGTAGGCATTCTTTTGGCCCATAGACCCCTACGACTATTTTATTTTTTCCCCAATGAATATATGATGAACCATTAGCAGAATTCAGCACATTTGCAGCTATTTTAAGTTCACGCATTTCGTATTCGCTTCTACCGTCCAATCTCTTTCCGTTCACAAATAATTGTTTTGGTTGATTTTGTTCTTGATTTGAGTTATTTTCTTTCATTTCTTCCATAGTCTCACTCTCTCAACTTTAGGATGCATGATCCTGTCTTTTATTTGTTAGTAAGCTTTTGGTTCAAATCTATAAGCATATTTTCTATTTTATTTGTCAGTCCTCTTACGTGAGCTTGTGATTCAATAAGTTTTAGTACTTCAATAGCGTAAGGCGTATTGTCTCCGCTTATCCAGATATACCCATTTTTTCCAACAATTATTTCACAATTGAGTTTATTTCTGATTAAATTTAGCATAGTCTCTTCTTTACCTAATATTCGAGGTATTTTAGTTGGGTCTATGTATATAATTGTACCTCTTTTGAGTGCTCTTGGTTTTCCAAGAGTTATCTCCAAGTTTTCATCAACTTCGTCAACTACTGCAGTTATTATTTGCCCTACTTTGAAATCGAACTTAGTTTCTCTTGCAGGCAAAATACCTGAAAAAGCAACATTAAGCTCTACTTCATAATACGCGAATTTAACTTCACTTATTACTCCTATTATTTGGTCGCCTATTCTAGGTATATACGGCCCTTTTAATGGTATGATAGAATTGTCTCTAAGTAGACTCAACCTCTGAAATCTTTTGATATTGTTTTCGTCTAAGTAATAGACTGAAGGAACTATCCTCATTTCTGGTGTTTCTTGAACTTTTTCACCTGGTAAGAAAATCTTATCGTTCATTAGAATCACTTCAATAGCACCGTTTTTCAAAGAAAATTCTGGCATAAGTTTGTTAAATTAGATGACAAATAGAAACTATTATAACTCTTTATATTCTAAGTTGCCAGACGTTCTGTTAGCCAGTTTTTCCAAAAAATCTGATTTAAGTTTTGCGTACATAGAGAATTTTGCATAAACATTTCCTTGCGCGTCATTTTCTATCTTTTCTGGTTGATATTCCTTCAAAAATGCGTAAACTTTGTATGCGTATTCACTTGGTATCTTAACAACGAAGTTTACTTTTTCTGTTTTTATAGGTAAATGTAGCCTCAGTTTTGATATTACTTCGTCTACTTGTGCTTCTGCTGGTTTAAACGGATCAACGTTAAACTTAATTTTTTCCATTGCTAATTCTATTCTAGTTATTGGAATCGGTAGATTTGTTTGAGCGTCGACTGCCATTTGTGCAATTAAGTTTATTATCTTAAGTTTTTTTTGCTCTATCATTTTTCTTCTTTGCTCTGTCGTAAGTTGCACTTCTCCTTCTTTTATTATTATTTGTGCTATTTGCAAGTAATCGGTAGTATGAAAGACTTTTTTGAGCGTTTCATCGCTGTGTTTTTCTACTTTGTTAACGTCCTTGTAGATGTCATAGCTTACTAAAAGGTTTTGTACAGGTACTTTTAGAGTACCTTCTAAGTAATCATATATTTTTTTTGCATCTACGAGTATTTGGAACTTTTGTCCGTTTTTTTCCAGAGACGCTATCACAGAGTTTTCTAGAGATGACATCTTCAATCTAACTCTGATCACGATAAACTGTCATCTTATCATTCAATCATTTAATGTATTTTGCTATTTGTTCGTTATCTAAATACTTGAACTTTCTTTCTTGCACGGTTGCATAAGCAATTTCTATCATGTCTGCAGAAAACTTTTTTGCCTTTTGTTCTTCAGATGAGCTTATAACGCTTTTTATTACCTTTACTCCAAGGTTAATCCCTTGTTCGACATTGAAGGCATCACTGTATTCTTTTTCTAGAATCTCTTCTGCCTCTTTCTTTCCGAAGCCTATTGCAGTAGCTTTATAACCAGTCAAAGCCCCGCTTGGTTCAACTTCGTAGAGTTTAGGTACGTCGTCTATCCCGCACACCAGAAGAGATACGCCGAAAGGTCTGCCCCCTCCATACTGTGTAAAAAATTGCATTATATCACTAAGTTCTTTTGCTATGTGCTCTACAGAAGCAGGTTCGTCATAAGTTATCGTATATCTTTGTGCTTCTAGCCTTGCATAGTCTATCAATCTTCTTGCGTCGCCTACCAATCCGCTTGCAACAGTGGCTACATGTTTGTCTATTTCAAATATTTTTTTAAGTGATTCAGGTACTAGTAATTTGCTGTTTGCGTTTTTATGCGCTATTATCGTTATACCGTCTTTTGTGATTATGCTTACTGCAGTCGCTCCTCTCTTCACTGCCTCTTTTGCGTATTCTACTTGATAGAGTCTCCCTTCTGGGCTGAAAACGGTTATGGCTCTATCATATGCTTGTGGTGATGATACGTTATACATAAGACCACTCTCTTTGAAAAAAGCCTGAATTCATTCAACAATTTATCATAAATTAAATTAGTAGTTAATTTAAAGTATGCTGATAATTTTTTGCTACAGCATTGCTACATGAAACATAAACTAAAATAGCATAAGCACAATTAGAATTATTAAAATCATAAGAGTTAATATTCCATGCACCAAAACGAAAGCTTTGACAACAAATCCCATCATGGATTCATGAACAAAAACCATTTGCCACAAAGTAACTTTGGTAGCAATAACAGTACCAGTGGCAAAGAACTTAAGAGAAAAACGGTTATTTGCGATTCTTCTGTTTTAGTATGCTTATCTAACAGTGCGCTAATGTCTGTTATAGACTTTTTAGTAGAAAAGGCAAAGATACGTTTTGTAATTCCTTACGAAGTCTATCAGGAATGTATTTTACATCCAGATCAGATAAAGGCACACGCTTGGTCCTCTATAAAGATAAAGCAGATGACTGTGAAAGGTTCTGTGGAAGTGGTTAATTTAACTGATGAGGAAAAAAAGCTATCAGACTACATATACAATTTAGGCAACAACTCTTTTTTCTCTGGTTCTATTCCCATAACATTGTTCCACAAAGGCGAATTAGAAGTCCTTGCACTGGCTTTGAGCAGGGATTACAAGTACATAGCCATAGATGAAAGGACTACCAGAGTCTTTTTTGAAGACTATAGGCTATTGTTAAAACACCTTGAACATGAGTTTTCTACAAGAATAAATGTGAGTTCAAGAAACATAAACGAGTTGTTGAGCCTCTTCGGCTCAAAAGTGTTTCTGAGAAGTTCTGAACTGCTGTACATAGCATACAAAAAGGGCTATTTTAACTCTTTCAGGGACGACAGAGACAAGGCTTTGGAATATTCTCTTTATGCTGTCAAGTACAGAGGTTGCAGTATTTCTTTTAAAGAAATTTCTGAACTTATTAAAATAGCTTTTGACAACCAAAAATAGTTTCAGAAAGAACTCAAGTGCTTGAGTTATGAGCAAGAAAGACAAAAAGATATCTATGATTATCGATAAGAGAGAATACAACTTAATAGCAGAAATGAGGAATTTACAGGATTCTGTTTTCAATGATTTATCGATATATGAAAAGTTATTAGACATAGGCGATGTCATAGTCTCTGATTCGCTTGTAATAGAAAGGAAGACCAGGACAGACTTCGAAAATTCTGTTATAGACAATAGGTTATTTCTTCAACTCGCACAAATGCAGAGTTATGCTAAGCGAGTCTTGATAATCGAAGGTACTGAAGAATACATGCGTTTACACAGAAACGCTATTTTAGGTGCTTACGCTGCAATTATAACCAAATTTAATTGCTCTTTGATTTTCACGATCGATATCAGAAGCACTGCTGAATTCATTTACTATTTGGCCAAGCACGAGCAAGAAGAAAAACATACGATTAAATTAGCAACGAACAAGAGGTCCTTCAACGATTCTCAATACGCGCGCAGAATTGTCGAATCTATACCAATGATAGGCCCTGAGAATGCAAAAGAACTACTCACAGAGTTCGGCACTATAAAACGGATCGTAAATGCAACAGATAAGGAACTATTACAGGTTAGGCTTCTCGGCAGGAAAAAAGTAAACAAGCTTTTGCAAATATTCAACCATTTCTACAACCCAGAGGAAGACACGTAGCATGATAGTGTGGAAACAAAGTAATTTTAGGAAAATAGCAAGTAAAAAGTAAAGTAATCTATCAAACAAATTAATCAAAATTTTCTAAGAACTGCTTTTTCAAGTGTGTATTTCGCTCTTAAGTTTTTTTAGAAGTTTCTCTTTTTTATCTCCATCAACTAAAACAAGTTTCAGTACATCAATAATAGTTCTTGCAGTATATATCTTGATCTTTTTCTGCGTTTCGTTGTCAAGCAAAATGTCTTTGAGGTTGCTTTCTGGCACTATCACGTAGTTAACGCCTGCTTCTACAGCAGCCTCTGTTTTTGGAGTTACGCCTCCAACAGGTAATATATCCCCTCTTACAGACAGAGAGCCTGTCATTGCAAACTCTTGTTTTACAGGTATTTCTTCCAATGCGGATATAATTGCCACAGCAATACTTATAGAAGCAGAATCACCTTCCACTCCTTCGTATGTCTGCAAAAACTGGATATGTATATCATAATCTGCAGTATCCTTTCCGAGATGTTTCTTTATTATTGCAGAAACGTTTTGTACTGATTCACGTGCAATTTCCCCAAGTTTACCAGTTGCAATGACCTTCCCTTCGTTCTTAGAGCTTGCAAAAGTGACTTCTGCAACTATGGGCGTTATTATACCTGCAGAGCCTCCAAGTACTGCCAGTCCATTTACCCTTCCTATCGCACTTCCTGAATTCAGGAACACTGAATATTCTTTTCTCAGGTCTGTGTACTTTTTTGCCAGTTGATGTTCAAGAGTAGTGGCTATAGCTTTTGCTTTCAACACATGTTCTCTTGTCACTATATTTTTGTTTTCGTTTACAGCTATGTCTCCAGCAGCCCTTACAAGCCCTCCGAGTTCTCTGAGCCTCAGTGTTAGTTTTCCTTTCTGTCCAGACATCTTTCTGGCTTCGTGTATTATTTCCTCTATCGCAGATCTGTCGAAATGAGGTACCCTGTTGTCTTTATTTACTTCTTGAGCTATGAACAAAACTATTTTCTTTACATTTTCTTCATTGTCGTCCATTTTGTCGTTTACGATTACTTCATATCCTGAACCTCTTATCCTAGATCTCAATGCAGGGTGCATGTGATTCAGACTATCAAGATTTCCAGCAGCCACAAGCACAAAATCACAAGGCACTGGATCAGTTTTTACCAGTGCCCCACTAGACAATTCGCTTTGCCCAGTAATAGAAAATTTTTTTTCCTGCATAGCAGTTAGTAACGCCTGTTGCCATTCTATCTTCAACGACCCTATTTCGTCTATGAACAGCACTCCTTTGTGTGCTCTGTGTATGCATCCAGCTTCGACTCTCAAATGAGGAGGAGTTCCAAGACCTCCTGATTGTAGAGGATCGTGTTTAACGTCCCCTAACAGCGCGCCTGCCTTTGCTGCAGTTCCGTCAATAAATGGCGCTGTCAGTCTACCGCTATTATCTACTATCAGTTTGGGTATAGTAACGTCTGATGTGCTTGGTAGCAGAGGTCTTCTCATAAGGCTTGTGAATGCAAAATAAATCAAGGCAAGTAATCCCAAAAGAATGAACAGGCTTATCAGAGAGATACCTATTAGCGCTATCATAGGTAAGTCCAAATCGCTTTTTCGTTTCTGTTGATCATTTGTTCCAGTGTCTGATGCAGTATTACTACTGTATTGATTTATTATTCCTAGAATTATGAGGAAAACACCCAAAAGTATAACAGCCAAGAGAAGAGGTGAAATCCCTTTTTTCCTGTTGTTATTACTCCTTTCTCTGCTTGCCATCAGTTGCTGGTTCTCTATCAAGTTCTTTTTCTTTTTGTAGTATTCTACAAGTAATCTACCACAACCTACACTGCCTTTCATTTTTGCAGAGTCTACGTAAAAGCCTTTTCTGACCATTTCTTCGTTCTGTGCCATTCTCTTTATCTCTGCCATGTTTTTTTCCTTGTAGACCTCTCTCAGTTCTTCGTCTTTTTCTATTTGTTCTTTAGTAGGATAAGTTGGTACTACCCTTACTAAAGGAGTGTTTTCATCGTTTTCGTTTGGATATATCAAAACATCCTCTAAATCCTGCTTTGGCATCAGCTCAGCCATTGCCTGTGCAAGCATACTTTTTCCTGTTCCAGGCTCTCCAACCAGTAAAACGTTCCTTCTTTGTGCAGCAGCTTTTTTTATCGTTTCAACTGCTTTATCTTGACCTATCACTTGGTCTATCAGTCTTTCTGGCACTCTTAGTTCTGCCGTGCTTTTAATTTTATTCACATCAAAATCAAGGTAAGGGTTTTTGTTTGATTGCTGATTACTAGATGATACATTAGTTGCTGGTTGATTATGCTTTTCCGAAGACATACCAACTCATTCTCTTTATTAATTTAATAAATTCAATAATTTAAGATCAGATGATAATCTAATAAAAGAAATCAAAAATTAATAAAAAGGTATACTAATTGTTAGTGCTCATGAACTTTAATAACTATGCAGTTACTATAGCTTCTGTTTTTAGCTCAGGCGCTATCAAATAGCCAGAAACAATCTTCTTATTTTTGTTGAACTCGCAATTTTTCATCACATCAAATATGTTAGATGAAATCGAGAACTTTTTCAGAGGTACTTCTTCTCCGTAACTGTCTATAATGTATCCGTGCTCTACAGAAACTGAAAAGTTTCCAGACAAAGGATTACTTGTATGCAATCCTTGGATTTCCTCTATTATAAGCAGATCCTTTTCGTAATCAAAGGAATTAGCTTTTTCCTCGTTTCTTATTTCTGGTACAAAAATCCCTTCTGTTAAGCCATTGGAAAATAAGAACCTATTACAATTTCCTGCTTTCAACTCTTTTAGGATTTCTGACTTGTCTTTTTCATACTCTGTAAGCTTTTTAGAGAACTTGAACAAGTTTTCAGTGTTAGTTATGATATTCTTTACTATACCTTTTTTTACAATTTCTTTTGATTCTGTTTTTATTCCTTCTCCGTCTACGATTACTTTTGGCAAAGTGTCGTTTTCAAAGTTGTTTACTATGCTTAATTTTTCTGAAAACTCTTTATTCAGAATCTTGAGTTTACTTGCGTTATTGGCAAAATTAAGTCCTGTGAGCGAAGGAAACAAAAAGCTTATGATCTCTGCAAGAGCATCTTCTCTAAACACCACTGGTCTTTTTTTGCCTTCTTCACGGAACTTTTTTGCACAAGAAAATTTTTTTGCAATTTCTTTTGCTTTCTCGAACTCGTTTAGTTGCTCGTAAAACTTCTTTTTGTTTCTTGCCCTTATGAAAAACGATGCGCTGCTGTTTTTATAGTTCACAGACGCACTTGCGCTTACAGATTGCAGATTGGAAACAATAAAAGTATTGGAAGAATTCGCTATCCCGTAAAAAACGATACTGCTAGATACTTCTGCTATCGCAGTGTTGTATGACCTTTCTTTTGTTATGAAACTTTTGAGAACTTCTTCGATTTCTTTGTTTTCAAGCAATTTTTCTTTCTGGATTAATGATTCTTTCTTATGGTCAACTTTAGGAAAATCATAGCCATCCAATTCTTCGTTCAGTGTCAGGCTCTTTAATGCGTTTTTTATCGTTATTTCTATCGAATTGCCTTCTGCTCTTGCGTACTTATTTCTATCTTTTATTATCCTGCACGCGTAACCTTTGGACATGCTAGTTTCATGGAAAGTTATCTGATTTTTTTCTATACCGCTTGAAGTGTCCAAAGAATAGCTGACAAAGAGTTCGAATCTTTCTATTTCGTTTTGTTTAAATATTTTCATTCCTTTTTCTAAGTCGCTTTTGATCTCTTCTGCAAGCTTGTCACTCAAGAAATACATGAAAGGATTAGAGTCATTAATAGTTTAAAAACTTTACACAAGTAGAATTCATTTCACTAATTAAATTACTCTTAGCCATGTAAATCCAGTAAAGCATACACATTTATATATTTCATAAAACAAAATTACATTCATGCACGAAAATTCAGCACTCAGAAAAGTAAGGGTTCAGGAAATCAAAAGAGAAGTTCCAAAGTTTCTTTCCAATTTGTATGCCAACACTTTGCCAGAATACGAAAAATTGATAACAACTTCCATGAAAGAGGTATTACATGTATTATTCGATAATAACAATTCCCATACAAAAATAAGAAGAGAGGTAGAGAAAGTAGACATACCAGAAGCTTTGCGTGTACATACTTCTCTCAAACAAGTTAATTCTTTGTTTGTCCCTGTTGACAGTATTTTTTCAGAGTACTTGTTAAACTTGAGTATTACAACTTATTTTGATGAACAGCCTTACTTGAGAACTCCCTTGTGGAACATATTGGGGAGATTGTCATTATTGCCTTTGGCTTTGCTGCGTTATGATGAAGCGAGAAGTCTTTACTTAAACCACAATTCATTATCGAGTTCAGAAGAAAAGCGAGAAAGGGAAGAGAGGCTCAGACTAGCAGAACTAAGCTATGAACAATCTTGTGATCCAATACTAATGAAATTAGAAAATAGAAGACTATTAGATTCCTTGAGGCAACTTTTTTCTATCGTCTCATCAAGGATATTAGAGTATGATCATGCAAGAAATAAGAGTCAGCTATATTCGAATTTACTGAAAAGCTATGCGCAGATCTGCGCTATGTTAAGAGAAATAGAAGATGACCACATGGGTTTAACTAACACAGACAGATATCTTCTGTTGATAGCTTTATTAACTACCTCAAACAGAGCAGTTATCGTTTCAACTACTGCAGATGTTTTGTCTGATTGGTGTCTTAAGAAGAACCACAGGAACTTTCCACTGTTCAAAAACCCTTTGATGCCGATATACTTTAATGTTCTTTTAAATCTTAACGACATACAGGCAGGAGAAAGGAACTACTTAATTTCTTCATCAGCTTTTTTTTCAGCAATTCAAGCAATGACACAGACAGAATTAGAAATTGCTAAAAATAACGTAAATAATTTATCTTCGTCTGGCATAGTGATCAAACATGCTGAAATACCAGAAGAGCTAAGGCACATTTCTGCAATTTCAGGTAGTGGGATTTTATTTACTTATCGTTATACTGATCAGACTACAGGCACTAAGAAACTCTTTGTATTAGTAAGAATGAACTCTTCAAAGGCACAGACTAAGTTGAATCAATTTTACGATGTCTTTGCGAATGCTGAAGAAATAACTTCTGAGGTTATCGATTATTATTATAATAAGAAACAGAAATCCTAATCAAGTATTTCAAGAATATACCTAAAGAAAGCATCTTATTAATTAAAATCCTTTTCCCATTTCGCAGTTTGCTTC
>JAOAJI010000018.1:0-2566 GCA_026414265.1 Microcaldota archaeon | reverse complement strand
AATCAAGTATTTCAAGAATATACCTAAAGAAAGCATCTTATTAATTAAAATCCTTTTCCCATTTCGCAGTTTGCTTCACAAGCAGTTAGTTCTGCCAAATCTTCAATGTGGTTCTTTTTACATTCCTCAACACATTGTCTACAAGCATAGAATTTGTCCATAAAAATTTCAGTGCATCTCCCCTCTAAAAATCCGCATTTAGCATACTTTCTGCATCTATCTCCAATAACGTACTTGGTATCGCATTTAGGCACGTTATATCCACAGCTGAATTTAAGCCCGTGACACTCTTGAGGCACACACCTCATCTCAGATGTTAATGCAAGTATTTTGTCTGAGTTTATAATCAACAGTCCTATCAGAAAAACAACAAACCCAAGAATGATTCCGAATACAGAGAAGAAAAATAATCTTGTTAGTTTAGGTCTATTATCCTCTTCCTTTTTCTCCATGTATCTATCTAAAATATTCTCTTGAGTTTGCTGTGCATTTTGATTTATTGTTTCACCATTTTCTATAGATTGTTCATCTTGAAGGTTTTGGTTAGCTTCTACTGTAATTATCACTTCGTTATCAGATAATTTTTCTACCTTTTCATCGTCCTTATTTCTGTCGTTATCCCCTAGCATGAGCATTCACTTTCTATCTCTTTCTTGATAAACTCAAGCAATTTATTGGGTTCAGTATTTTTATCGCAAATATCTATTTTTATCCATCTGTTATGGACATAGAATTGGTTTTCGTACATTTCCATGTAATGCTTTCTCACTTTTTCCAAAAACTCTTTTTTTTCAAAAACACTTACTTTTCTTTTTCTTTGCTTTATCCTTTCCATGGCTATTTTAATGTCAAGGTTCAGGAATATTACATAGTCTGGTTTAATTAGATTCAACTTTTTGAAAAGATTCTCTGCTTCCTTGAGAGTGAAAATAGAGTTTTGATACGCTAGAGTTGAATAAACGTATCTATCAAAAACAGTGTTTTTTGCGTTTGCGGAATTGACGGAGATGTCTGTCAAGAAAAGTAAGAACAAGTTTTCTTTTGAGACATTTTTTTTCCCTTGCAGGTAATCGTTAATTAATTTCAATTTTTTTGTAGGAAACGCTATTACATTCATCTTGAATTCATTTGCCAACAAGCGTGCAAGAGTACTTTTTCCAGACCCGTCTATTCCTTCAAGAGCAATTAACATATATTATCAAAATGTTTAGAAAAAATAAAAACAGGCATGTTTTTTTCAAAATTTTTTAATAAACCGGCTCAGAAGATCTAGTATGTCATCAAATTTACCCTATTTTCAGTCTGGGGCAGTGTCATCACAGCCGGACTAAAATTAAACCATTTTTTTAGCCCCAGGTGGGATTTGAACCCACGGCCTCTCGTTTACGAGACGAGCGCTCTTCCGCTGAGCTACAGGGGCGTGAACATACATTCTTATTATATGGATATAATTAATACTTGGCTTAGTTATTTAGGTAGGTTATGTAGGTTATGTAAGTTATGTATGTTGGGTAGAGAGGACAATCAAAGAACCTTTTCTTATGCTATTGGTATCAAATTTACCTGGAATATATGGTATTTCGATATAAATCGAATATGGTTCGTTGAATGAATATGTTGGGCAGAGCGAACTTTCACTTAAATCATTGCAACTCTTCATAATTCCAACATTTTTTACCTCCAAAACAACAGTGGTTAGGTTTCTGATGGCAGATATGTTAATCTCCCTAGGCTCAGCTCCTACGAGTAAAAGGTCAAAGCTTACATTTTTCATCCAGAAGGATATCGCTTCTTTCTTGTCATAAGCAAAGAGTATGGCACAATCGATACATTTTTCTCTGTTCATGAATCCTCTAGCTTTTTGCTCATAGGTTACTGCTATATCAGTGTTGATTCTATGGTTATTTACTAAAAGAGTAGCGTTGTTTTTCTTACTGATGAATGAGAATACAAAAGAATCGTCATTTAGAACGTTTTCTGATTGATTCAGTTTAACTACAGAGCTCACTTTCTGATTGATTTTGTTGAGTAAAAGTTGTGGATGTACGTCAATGAGGAACAAAAGAACTATTACTATCGCAATAATTAATAGAAGATATCTTATTGCTGACATAAGAATGTTTTATATACTTTTCTTTATTTAAGCATACTACTTGTAGTGCAATCTTTTTAATCGTTTATCAGGTGAGAGATTAATGCAGTTAGTCATAAGCGATTCTGATGGCAAAAGTTATAGACTTGAAATCCAGAAAGAAAAAGAACCATTTTTTCTAGGTAAAAAAATAGGCGACAAATTTGATGCAGGTTTATTCGGCTTAGAGGGCTACACATTGGTAATTACAGGAGGAAGCGATAAGATAGGTACTCCAATGCGGTCAGATGTCTCTGGCTCTGGACGAAAAGAAATAATATTAGACTATGGTATAGGTCAAAAGCAGAAAAGAGTTAGAAAAAGAAAGTTAGTAATAGGTAATACTATTTCACAAGACATAGTCCAAATTAATTCCAAAGTAGTAAAGAAAGGTACGAAGCCTTTGAACGAACTCATTAAGATGGAGAAGAAAGA
>JAOAJI010000017.1 GCA_026414265.1 Microcaldota archaeon | reverse complement strand
ATATACACAACTCCTGCTCCTATCAACATCAACATCGCTATCGGCGGCAATAACGTCCTCACTGATTTACAAACATTTTTTATTGTGTTATTAACAGCGTTAAATGCGTTGGTAGAAAAGATAATAGACGTTATAATTAATAACAAAATTAATATTGTTCTACCATGGAACATACTCATCACCAATTAATTTACAATAAACAGTTACTTTATGTATTATGGTCATGTTGGTTGACTACATGAAGCGGTAGTACCTTGGCTGCTTGTTCCTGCGGCAGACTGACTAAGAGAATCTACTGCTATAGGTGCAACTGCTGCTATTATCAAACCAATTAACGCGCCTATTAAAAGGTTTGTCGCCCACACGTTTGCTCTGCTCCTTGTCTCTGCTCCTGTAAACTGCCCTCCTATATACACAACTCCTGCTCCTATCAACATCAACATCGCTATCGGCGGCAATAACGTCCTCACTGATTTACAAACATTATCTATAGTATTTCTAAATGGTTCGAAACTGTTGTTTGAATACACTACCACCACAGCCATTAAAAGTACGATTGAAATAACTTCACCAATTTTCATAAGTTATCACCTACTAATACTACATTATTCTAATTACAATAATATTTATAATTTTATACTAATACTTGTTTTTAAGTAATAACTTTTTTATAAATAGATTGTTTTTATATAGCACTGATGACACTTGATAGTTTCTTTATGATTCATGACTCTGAAAAACGAGAAAACGAAGTTGATCTTTGCATACCCGCAGAGATCGTAACATATGAGCACATTACTTTTATGAGAAAAAACGCTGGTGGTTTAATTTGTTTAGCAGTTGATAAAAAGATTTCTGAAGAATTTGGTTTGCCGTTCTTAACAGAACTTCTTAGTAAGAAAAAAAACTTACCTTTTTGCATTTATGAAAAAACAAGGTACAAAGACAACCCTGCATTCTCATTATCAATCAATCACAGGAATTGTTACACGGGAATTACTGACAAAGAAAGAGCTTTTACCATAAGAAAATTTTATGAGATGTGTAAAATGAAATTGTATTCAAAAGCAAAAGAAGAATTTTGTACTCCAGGCCACGTAATATTGTTGCGCTCTAGAGGTATTGAACATAGAAAGGGTCACACGGAATTAAGCATACAAATATGTAAAGACTTAGGATTTTTCCCTCTCGCTGTTATTTGCGAGGTTCTTGATGATAACGGCTCCAGGATGTCACTAAAAAAAGCCAAGAACTTTGCAAAAAAAGCAGGTATTGATTTTTATGATTGGGATAGTTGATACTACGTTTGCCAGAATAAACATGGGTGAAATAGCAATAAACAAATTAAAACAGATATACTCGGGGACGTATATAAGAAAAACCGTTCCAGGAATAAAGGATTTGCCATTGGCTTGTAAAAAATTACTCGTAAAAGATTGTCATGTTTGTTTAGCTTTAGGCATGCCTGGTAATAAAGAAATTGACAAAATCTGTGCACACGAAGCAAGTTTAGGATTGATAATGACACAACTAATAACAAATAAACCTATAGTAGAAGTGTTTGTCTACGAAGATGAAGCTAAATCACTCAAAGAACTTAAAAAAATTGCCATTCATAGGATCGAAAACCATGTGGTAAATGCCGTCAACATGATTCTAAATGAAGATATTATGATAAAAAATGCCGGTAAAGGAAAAAGGCAGGGATCTAGAGATGTTAAGTATTTAATTTAATAATTAATCGAAAATTAATTGAAATTGATAAAGGTGGAATTTATGAGCAAGAAAGAGTCTTTTGAGATTGGTATAGTTTTAGCAGAATTTAATTATGATTTAACAGACGCGATGCTGAAAAAGGCTTTAGAGCATGCAGAGTTACTAAATTTGAAAGTAACTCACATTTTTAGAGTACCTGGCAGCTTTGATACACCTTACGGGGTTAAACAAATTATTGACAAAGTTGATGGAATTGCAGTTTTAGGGGTGGTATTAGAAGGAGAAACCGAGCACGATGAAGTAGTTGCAATGCACGCTGCTAGAAAATTAATGGACCTTAGTATTGATTTTAATAAACCAGTTAGCTTGGGGATCATAGGCCCTGGTGCAAGCAGATTACAAGCAGAAGAAAGAATAGAAGAATATGCGCGAAGAGCCATAGAAGCAATTGCAAAGCTTTTAAAGCGCAGTTACGAATTGAAAAACCATAATTATCCATCATAACTTTTAAAAACATCAGCCTTTGTTATTATTCCAACAACTTTACCGCGACTTCCAACCAATAACGCCTTATTGAATTTAAGAAGTTCTATTATTGCTTTTATATCTGTTTTTGGAGGTATTATAGGAAATGCTTCATCGCATACCTCTACAGCTTTTGTGTTTTCTACGTCAATGTTTTTAGAAGCAATATCTAGTAAGAGTTCTTCAGTTATACTGCCCAGAACTATACCTGATTCGTTCATTACAGGCATTTGTGAGATGTTGTTTTTAGTCATTTTAATAATACAGTTATTTAACGATTCATTAGGCAAAGCAGAAATAACGGATTTTGTCATTATATCGTATGCTGTTTTTGTGTCTTCTTTATTTTTTCTTCTATTAAAAAATAATGCATTAAATATAGCCACGGCAATATTGTAAGAAGGCACTATTTTACCTCTTTCAATTTTTGCAATTGTGGACTGTGAAACATTACATATTTTAGCCAATTCTTTTTGAGTTAAATTTTGTCTTTTTCTTATTGTTTTGATATTTTTTAAATCAGGAAAGATCATCTATTTTTAAAATAACGCAAACATTTAAATTCGTTAGCAATTTTATTAGTGATAGTTACTTTTTTGTCATGTTATTTTTTTGAAGCCACATAAGGTGATGCTTTTGTTTGCTGTTATTACGATCGTAGAAAAACTGAGATTAGAACCTCAACTATTTGAAATGCCTCTTCACGAAGGGCTAAGAATCGTAGCAAAGAACAAGCTTGAAGACATAATTAATTCAGCTTTAGGGATCATTGTCAGTGTGATTGAAGTCAAACCTATTTCTGAAGGATTGGTAATCCATGGAGACCCTTGCGCATATTACGAATGCGAAGTACAGCTTTTATGCTATAAACCAGAACCTAATGAGATCGTTGAAGGTGAAATTAATTCTCTGTTAGACTTTGGTGCATTCGTCAGCCTAGGTCCTTTAGATGGCTTAATACATTTATCTCAGTTCACAAACGATTTCATGACTTATAACAGGCGCCTAGGCAGTATCGTAGGTAAAGAAAAAGGCAAATCAATAAAAAAAGGCGATCTCGTATATGCTAAAGTTGCAACAGTTTCATGGAAGAAAACAGTTAATGACACCAAACTTAATTTAACCATGAAAGACATGGGATTAGGCAAAGTAGAATGGCTAGAACAAAAAGAAAAATTAAAACTTGCTGAAGCTAAAGGTACTCTTGAGAAAGAAGAAAAAGATAAAAAAGCATCTGTAAGTAAAGATAAGAAAAAGAAGTGATTAAATGAAAGCGTGCAGGAGTTGCAGAGCTATTGTTGAAAAATCAGATACTTGTGCTTTATGTGGTTCAAAAGACTTAACCACTGAATTTAGTGGTCTCATAATTGTAATAGACCCAAACAGTTCTGAAATAGCAAAAAAACTGAATATAACTGTACCTGGAAAGTATGCTACTAACATAAAATAAATAATAAAAATATTAAAAATTTCTTAAGCTAGATTTTTTTACATGGCTTCTTCCTTTAAGCAATGGTTATCTTTTTAGCAGCTCAATACCTGCTAGTTTTTCACCACACAGATATTGAATAAGCGCTTTTCCAGCTAAGCTTATATAACCAAAAGTTTTTTTGTTAAGCTTAAACTTTTCAATTGCAGATACCGTATGCCCTCCACCAATCAAAGAAAATGCTTTTTTAGCTTTACCTGCCTTAGATATTGCAGTTAAAATTCTTTTCGTGCCTAATTCGAACCTCACGTCTTCATATACGCCAACAGGGCCGTTAACTAGAATCGATTCTGCGTTCATTATTTCTGATTCATACTTAGTTATTGTATTAGAACCTATGTCCAATATTGATGCTGCTTCAGGTACACTACTTATAAGATACTCCTTTCTCTGATTATTTTCTTCAACAGCAACGTCTTCAGGAATGATTATGTTGTCTTTTGCTTTTGTTAAGAGTTCTTTTGCTTTGTCAACTAACTGCAAATTATTATTTTTTGCTAAAAATTCTTCTGTACCTTTACCAACTTTATAGCCTCTGGCCAATAGAAATACGTTAGCAATAGATCCGCCTAACAAAAACTTTGCTTTTCCGCCTAACTTGTTTATCCAATGCTCCATTATCTTTATTCCGTCTTCTGCTTTAGCACCACCAAGAACGAACAATGCACTGTCTCTAACTTTAGACATTTTATCTATAGAATTCAATTCACGCTCCAAAATCAAACCTGGGATTATACCTTTCCTGAAGAAGCCCGTAACAGAAGGCTGGTTTCTGTGAGAAACAGAAAAAGCATCTAATACAAATATGTCACAAATGTTTTCGTATGTTTTTACTAGCTGTGAATTTAGACATTGCTCTGGAGTATCGTAACTCTTCTCGTCGTCTAAAAGTCTTACATTGTCAAGTAATAAAATCTCGCCTTCCTTCAAGCTTTTAACTGCGTTTACAGCTTTTTCCCCTACAACGTCATTGACAAAATAAAATTTTTGTCTTTTCAATAAAGGTTTCAGCAACTCATAATGCTGACTCAGGTCAGTAAAGTCTTCGTCGCCTTTTCGACCTTGATGCGCTAATACAACCACCTTTGCTTTCCTTTTCGCCAAATACTTCAGTGTTTCTGCGTGAGCCACGATCCTCGCACTCAATTCCACTTTGCGGTTAACTATAGGACTGTTTAAATCAACTCTCACAAAAACGTATTTTGACTTCAAGTCAAGTTTATCTAATACCGTCGTAGGATTTTTACTCTTCCTAGAACTAGGCATGTATGACCACCAAAAATATATCTACAACAAAGATTAAAAGAGTTTAGAAAAAGAATAAGTTTAAATAAGGTAATTATAAACATTTAAAAAACAAAAAAATAGTATTTTTTATATTTTTTCTCGATATCTCTAACGATATCTAACGCGTTTTTTTTCTATCTCTTTGCAGCTTTTACGATTCTTACTCTTGAAGGCGTTAAAATTAATCTGTTTTCGTCTAAAGCAGCAATGTCACCCTGAATTTTAGTCGCGTTATCTTTAAGAGCATCCACTACTTTTTTAAATCTTGGTTGCTGCTTCACAGCTGATGATAATTTAACAATTACAATGTTTCTTTGTTCAAGCTCACTGAAGACGTTTTGTAAAGATTGTTCATCTTCAATAGTTATACTTTTGACATAAAAATCAGCAGGCGGATTTTTCTTTTGCTCCTCCTCAATTTCTATCTCTTGCAAATATTTTTCAATGTCTGGTTGTTCTTCTTTCTCAGACCCGAAAATCTTCCCTAAGTTATCAAATATCCCCATACCTATCACCTACTTTTTTCGTTTATTTAATTTACTCAATATTAATATATTAATAGACTCTTATTATTCAATACTGAACATATTAAAATAAATTTCTATGCTTATATACGTTTGCTTTCTCATAATTCTAAAACTTTTTTATGAAACATTCGATTAATTAACTTACTTTTCTTTTTGATCATCTTTCTCTTCTTCTATGTTTTGTTCAGCTTTTTGAATAACTTTCACCATGTTTGAGTTGAGCGTTATTGGGATTGGTACTGCAATATCTGTTAGTTCAATAGTAACTTGGTTTTTTATTGGGTCTACACGAATAACTTTAGCTTTGTCTCCTTTAAAGGACCCGCCGGTTAATTCAACTATATCCCCTTTACCTATTTTGACTATTTGAGGGACGTAGACGCCAAAGTTTTTCTCTATTTCTTCAAGTGAAAGCGGTTTTGCCAAAACGCCTTTTACGTGCCTTACAAGGCCTGCTGCTTTTCTTGCGTGCACCATGTCGTCAGCTTCTACAATTATGTAACCATCATAGTTGTCAAACACTATTATTGAACGTATGTTATTGTTTCTAGCCACTCTAGATACCATGTCTGCCACTATTTTTTCTTGGCCTGCCGTAACCCTAAAAACAAACAACATTTTATTCATCCTCTCTTTTTTACCGTGAAAAAATAAACGCATCAATAGAAACAATAAACGCAACTATTAAACCGATTAAACCAGTTGCAATTATCATCAAAATTATTATTTTACTAAGCTGCAAAAATTCGTTTTCTTCAGGCTTACTTAACGTGCCTAAAATCCTTTTTGATTGTTCCAATAAGCTTAACAAATCCTTAATTATATTCATTACTTTCACCTTAATTAATTAACTCAATCATTAATCCCATATTAATCTCATGCTAATAAATCTAAATCTAAGTTCCTCAAATCAACTGTTGTTACTGTTTCAGCAGAGTATTGTGGTAATCTTACACCTGCTAAAACCACTAACACTTTTATGGCTGTTTTTGGCATGTTTTTTTCGATTCTAGCACCCCATATTATGTGTGCACCTGGAGCAATTCTGTTGTATACTTCTCTTACTATTAATTCAGCCTCTTTCAATGTCATGTCTTCTCCGCCAATAACATTAATCAGTGCCTTGTTTGCAGTTGAAATATCTACATCCAACAACGGTGAATTCAAAGCGCTTTCAACAGCTATAAGCGCTCTGTCTTTTGCTTTTACGTCTAAGGTAGCTTCGCCCATTCCTACAACAGCTGTCCCTGAGTTTTTAAGTATCGTTCTCAAATCAGCCAAATCTAGATTTACCAATCCTTCTTTAGTAACTAGTTCTGCGATACCTTTGACAGCATTTGCCAAAATTTCGTCAGAAACCTTAAAAGCAGTATCTAGAGGCAAATCAGGAACTATGGCTAATAACTTATCATTAGGTATTACTACAACAGAATCACTAGCTTTCTTTAATTTGGCTAGTCCGTCTAAAGCGTTCTGCATCCTCACTTTGCCTTCTGAAGAAAAAGGCAGGGTCACAACAGATATTGTTAAAGAATCATTTTTTCTTGCAGTTTCTGCTATAATGTGAGCAGAGCCTGTGCCTGTGCCTCCGCCCAATCCACAGGTTACAAAAACTATAGCTGAACCTTTTACAGCGCTCTCTATATCTGGTATCGATTCTTGAGCTGCTGCCTCACCCACCTTAGGGTCACTGCCGGCTCCCATACCCCTGGTAAGTTTTTTTCCTAGCAAAACCTTTCTGTTTGCTTTTGTTTTCAGTAAGTGTTGTGCATCTGTGTTCATAGCTATCAAAGTAACTCCGTCAACACCCATTGAATACATTCTTGTAAGAGTGTTTGAGCCTGAACCTCCAGTTCCTACTACGGAAATCTTTGGCCTTGTTTGCTCTATAAATTTCAAAAGTTCTTCATCATCAGGTATTATTTCTTGGTCTTTAATTGATTCCAAGTTTTTTTTCTCTTCTTGTAAACTTTTATTATCTTGACCCGAAACACCATTGCTCATTAAATCATCTCATCTCCTATGTTATATTATACAATAGAGGTTAAATAAATTGAACAAAAAAGTATAATGATATTTAAAAAAAGTATTTAAAATAGTTGCTTTAGCTATTCAGATCTAGTTCGTTAATTTTTGTTGCTCCTGCCCAGGTCTTTGTGCATCTCTTTGTTGATCTGTTTGTGCTCTCTGTTGCTGTGGAGAATTTTGTGACTGTTGTGTCATTTGAGGTACAGACGGGACTACAATCCTCCTATCTGGATTAAGACTTTCGAACCTCCTAGATATGTTAGTATATATAATGAACAAATCTGCATCCAATGTCCTAACGAGGTTGTTTATTTGCCTATTATTAGCTTGTTGGGATTGAGGATTGTCTTGCTGTCTTAAACGTACTCGAACCTCTCTGAATAAAGACTCCATTTCCATTACTAAACTTTGGTCCTTTTCAACTGCTTTTAACAAACCTGTTAATAACCCTACTAAAGCTTTATAATAATCATACCTTGTTTTAAGCTCTGCATCGATTATTCGCTTTCCATACTTGGCCTTAAATATGTCTATCTGTAAAATGTGTTTTTTTAAGTCATTTAAAACGCCAAATAATGTGTGCATAGAATCTATCCCGATTTTTTGGAATTCCTCCAATAGCCTGTTTTTAACAGATGTGTATCCTTTTCTGTTAAGTCCGTTTAATATGTCTATTAGGTTCTTAGTATCAGAACTCTGAATCTGGATTATCTGACCTTGTTGATCGCCAGCTTGTTGCCTGCTGTTGTAATCTGCCAAAAATCTCTGTGCTTTGATATAATCTGCAGTATCCCTCAAGTGTGGCGAATTTGAATCTTGCAAAATAGTCAAAATATATTCTATCACAACAAGTGTTTTATATTTTTTATTTTGGTCAGTTATTGAATTTATGGAATTCATCAAATCAAAAAGTTTGTCTAGATCTATGTTGAATTTCTTTGACTTTTCATCGTAATAGAATAAACTTACCATTTCACTAGTATTACTCGTGCCAATCAAGTCATTGATTATTTTGTTTAATGTTTCTATCGCGTTTCCTGGTTTGGTTAGTCTGTCCCTCATCATGTCACGATAACCGCCAAAAATAGCAGAGTCACTCAAAGCGGTTAATAATTGACACATGATGAAAAACTTTGCTTCTTCTATAGCCCCAGCCCTTTCTTCGCTGTTCTGTGGTAGTTGTAAACGGAAAATTCCATCCTTGTTGCTTCCAAAATCTTTGCCGATAAAAAGTTGGATTTCACTGGCATTTTGGTTATTTATCAACTTTTCAAAAGAACGCTGTATTGCTTCTATCGAATACCATACCCTACCTGATTTTTCTTTACCAAATAAAGAACTTACCATAGGCGTGCTTCTGATTGTAACTGGATCCAAATCCATATATCTAATACTCGCAGCAGCCGCTCTCATTATTAGCTCTGTGTCTGCCTCGCCTTTAGAAAGAGCGGTTAAATATTCTTGTAAGTTTTTTTCTGTAGATTTTTTTTCTCTTCTGTAATTTTCATGTTGCATGAACAATCGTTGGCCAGTTGTTAATATTCCAAGAGGTGAAACACTTAGTGAGCCAGTAAAGTCTAATGATAAAGGCCCTAGCATCCCACTTACGCCGTGTTTTGAAAAGAACATTGAGACATTCCCTATACCAGTATCAATCCCTAATGTAGAATACTGTGGGAATAGCGAGATACTAGCATTATTCGTTGAGTAGTTAAAACCATAACCTTCTTTCTGATTAAATGGATTTATAGAAAAACCAACAGTAGAATTCCTTGATAAAATTCTTTGATAAGATAAGTCAACACCCATTCTAGTGTGTCTGCCAGACTGTGGAACTATTGAAGTTTGAAAATTTAATACATTTTTCCTTTCTTTACCAAGTTCATAAGATGAAAGTACTGACCTAAATTCTGCAATTCTGGTCTGATATTCTTTCTCAAGATAGTTATGCAACATTTGCATGGCGTCTAAAATTTTACTGGCATTATCTCGGTTATAGTCGATACCATAGAATTCTCTTAACATTCTCAGTAATTCTGTTCTGAATTGGTGGATATCTGTTGACTGATAGTCTTGAGTGACCTTTCCTAAGAACATGTTTACCGCAACCAATAAGTTGTAAGGATCAGTGGTCCTCATAACGCTCTGAAAAAGATTTGGATCCTGCTCGTGTTTATTATTCAATACTAAGTATATTAATTCTCCTAAGACTAAAGATGTAGATGCCAATTTCATACTTTCCGCATTTTCTTTTAAAGGATTGTAAATAGAAGATAATTGAGCTACTTGTTTTTCTATTTCTTGGATTTTTGGTTGGTTTTGCTGAGCATTATTTTGCTGTAACTTTTGTTTCTCTTGGTTCATGGAAGTTATCTGCTGAAACAGATACGCCTGTGCTGTTTGTAATGCCAATAAATAGGCATAAGAAAAACTAAATTTTACTGGACTATTTGGTTTTTGGTTTTCCGCATTTACTAAATCAAATACTAACTTCTTAATTTCTGATAAAATCGCAGAGAAATTTTTATTCGCTTTTAATAGCGAGTCTAAGTTAGTTCTAACACTCTGATCAAGCCTTTTAATAAATAATCTAATTGCTTCATTAATTGCACTAGAACTTTGTTGTAAAGAAGTTTCTGCATAGTTATTTGAATCATTAACCATAAGAACAGTTGAAAATTAAAAATTAAAAAGATTACTACATTAACAAACCATCCACAAGTTAAGATTGAGGAGATAGTTTTATCCTGGCTGAAATTACTCTCTTTGTTGTAGACTCATCATTAGCAAATCTGTATTGTATGTAAATGTAGCCCTGATACGGCGACCCAGTTTGGAAATTAAGGCACGTTGGAGATTCTATTGATGCTAAACCCCCCTGAGGAACAGTAACCGAAACGCTTTGGAAGTGCGTTGGCACTCCCTGTATATTCGTACAATTAATTCCCGTTACTATTATGTTTCCCGGCAATCCATTCTTTAATGTAAAGTTTACTTTTCCGGTACTTTTTAACACAGGTAAAGGTTGTGTACAATCGATTCCCGGATCAGGTACACACACTTCCTGGATCTGGAACGGATTCAGATAAAGCAGTAATGCAATCACTATAACGATTGCAAGCAATGCCCAACCATAGGTCATCAAATATTCCATAGCTGCTTGTGCTCTATACATCATATCACCTTATTTTTAGATAACATAATTTCTACTGCTATTTTTATAAATATTTTGATTATTTATTGTGCCAAAATCTTTTCAACCAAACCCTTCACATAAGATGAAGGATATGCTCCTGGTATCATGTAGCCATTCACGAATATTGCAGGTGTTCCTTGCACACCTACTGCAATACCGTAATTCATATTCTCGTATATCTGCTTTTGATACTTAAAAGCTGTTTGACATTCGTTGAATTTATTCATGTCTAATCCTATTTCTTTAGCTAACTCAGAAATTTTTTCTGAAGAAACACGGACTGTTCCTGAACCTTGTGTGTCTTGATAAGCAAACAATTTGTCAAACATTTCAAAGTATTTGCCTTGTTCACCAGCGCATCTAGCAGCATTTGACATGTTAGCTGCGTCTTGATGAAAGCTTAATGGAAAATCAAAAACATAATATGATGCCAAACCTTTCTTTACATAATTTTCTTTTAGGAATTTCCCTGAATCACCCCAGAACCTTCTGCAAAATGGGCATTGAATATCTGTAAACTCAACTATCACCAATTTAGGATTCTCTACTTCTATTTTTCCAGCTGCCTTGGAAAGATCTAACCCAGACAAATCAACGTATTCAAATGTAGCGTCGTTTACAACTATCTTCTTCGTGTTAGTTGGCTGTGGTACGTTAGTATCCTTCTTTTCAGATCCATCTTGTAAACCTTCTTTTCCTCCACTTGTATCTGAAGTCAACTCTTTAATCATTTTTTGATTTGATTCAGCATAAGTATTAATGCTTTTTGAAAGATCGCTTATGCTGTTCGATAGTATTATTAGACCCACCAAAATCATGAACCCTAAGACGAATAGACCTAAAAAACCCACCAAAACATTATCAACAAGTTCGCCTCCTTCTTTCTGAGGTTTAGATACATGAGAAGTTCCAGTATGATGCATATGAGAGCTACCTTCTTGTTTATGCTCAGTATGCTTATGCTCATGTGCTTTTTCTTCTTGAGACATTATATCACCTTGTAATAACGATTTTTCATAAGTGTTTTTAAATCATATTAATTTGTGTGGAATCATCTATTTAAATAGTTGGGGACTATATTATAACATGGTAATATATAACAATAATAAAGGCCAGCTTTCAATAGAAGCTTTGTTAATAATAGCTGTAGTGATCGCTATTGTGCTTATTGTCGCTAATGTTCTTTTTTCCAGTGCTAAAAAAACTGAAGAAAAAATTGAGCAAAAACAAGAAGATGTTTTTAATGCCATAGAAGGTAATTTACCTTCTGGTAAGCCTTGTAGTACAAATTCACAATGTGCTTCAAATATTTGCGAAGAAGGTAAATGCAAATAAGTTAATAACCCACTATCTCTCTATTAGTTTCTAGTGGTGCTCATATTGCAGAACCCAATTAGCATAAAAGCGCAATTAAGCTTAGAAACTCTATTATTATTTCTTGTTTTCATGATTGTTATCGGAGTGCTATATATGTCTATTTCTGATGGCTTAAAAAAATCACAGGCCTTTTATGATGACAAATTATGTGATTATTATGATAAAAAAATTATAGCCATATCTAACACGATATGTAGCTTAGAAACCAGTTCTGCAATCAAGATAACACTGAGTAGAGATTATCTACTGAACTGTAATTTTACGTCGTTTATTTATAATTCTCAATCAAACTGCGAAATAACGTTTTCTCAAAAATTAAAAGATACTTATTCAAATAAACGATTTTTGACCTTCTGGGTGGTTAAAAAAGACTCTTCAATAATAGAGATTATTCCAACAGATTAAATCTTTGTAATGTTTCTTCTTTCTTTTTAATCGCTAACAGATAATCGTGCTGTAATGAACTAAACTTTTGGTCATCATTCAACCCTATATTATGCAAAGCTATTTCTTCCTGTATATTAGCAAGTTTCTTGTAAATTTCTTCTTCTATGTTCAAATAATCATCTAATTCATTTTCTGAAATAATGTAAATTTTATCTTTTACAGAAAAAAGGACTTTGTTATCTATTTTATTCGAAACAATTTCATTGTTTATTACCTGAAAATATAATTTTTGAAATGTTGTCAAAATTTCTTTTTTTTCTAAATGCTTGAGTTTCTTTTTCTCCTTTACGCTAAAATCCTCGATTAGTGTCTTTAAATCTCTTTTATTTTTATCATCAAACAATAAATTTACATACAAATTTAATTCTATAATTTCTTTTTGTCGTAATTTTAAGAACTTATAAATCCCGTTTAATTTGATTAAAATTTTTTTTTGCTTGTTTCTATCTCTGTATGGATTAGCAAGTTCAGCTAATAATGAGTTTATTTCTGTTTTTTTAGGTATCATTATTACAAAGTTCGATTTATTAAACTTCATCTCAAGGTCTTGTAATTTCTTTTGAGTGCCACTTGTTTTACCATCTTCCGTAGACTTGTTAAGAAGCACTTTGACATACTCTGACAAATAATTTTGATAAGCATTTAAGTATTCAGATAACATTTGATCAAACATCAAAAAACATCTCTCTCAATTTTTAGTAAAAATATTTTCATCTTTAAATAAATAAACCTTCTCATGCATAAATAATTTATGAGTAATTTAAATGACAATTCCAATAAACAGTTAGATTATAATACCTTACGTGAGCTCTATAGACAAGAAAGTAAACAAGCAGAACTAACCAAGGTACCTGATGATTTCTATCAAAAGCTAAACTCTCTTTTAATAGAAACAAAGACCTTGGCCAACAAAAGCCAGAAACTAGAAAAACTTATTGAATATAAAAATATGATAAACATAGCTGAATCTTTCGTTAACATTAGAATCAGAAAAATAATTAGATTGGCATCACTTTTGGATAACGAACTTTTAACTAAAAAAAAACTAACTCATGAAGAAGAAGAATTCGCAAAAAATTTGATAAATGTTATTAAAGACTTCAAAACTAAACACACTTATAAAGAAGACATGGAACAGCATAGTCACAAAAAAATTGTCATTCTTCAAGAAGTCCCGGAATATGTAGGTAAAGATGGAAAAACCTATGGTCCTTTTAATAAAAATCAAGTAGTTGATTTACCTGTTGAAGAATCTGATTATCTCATAAGCACCCAGTTCGCAAAAGAATATGAAAGCGTATAGAAGCAAAAGATAATTTTTTATTTACATCACATTTCAATATTTCAAATACTCTCAAATCAACCAAAGTAATATATGAACTCTAGGTGTTAATCTTATGGCAGAAGCACAAGTGAAAGCCATTGTGGAAGGCGGAAAAGCTAGCGGAGGTCCGCCTCTTGGACCTAGTCTCGGCCCTTTGGGGGTAAACATCAATGAAGTGATTAACGAAATAAACAGACTAACTGCAGATTTTAAAGGCGTTAAAGTGCCTGTAACCGTTTATGTAAACAAAGAAACCAAAAAGTTCAGAATTGAGATAGGCACTCCACCAGTATCAGAATTATTGAAGAAAGAAGCAGCAATAGAAAAAGGAAGAAAAGAAAAAGGACAAGTAGCTGGTAATCTAACAATTGATCAAATTATCAAGGTTGCTAAAATGAAACAAAGTTCTTCAAACTCCACAAATATTAAAGATATAGTAAAAAGCGTAGTAGGAACATGTGTCAGCATAGGATTGACCGTTGAAGGAAAAAATCCAAAAGATATTATAAAGGAAATTGATGAAGGAAAATATGATGCTAAATTATCGAAAACGTAAATTTGCTTTTCTGCTTTATATACTCTGTATTTTCCAATTTGCTAGTAATTTCCATTCTTTCGAATTTAGCATAAATGATAAAGTTGTAGATAAACCTGTGATATTCAAAGATAATCTGATAATCATAACAGAAAGTGGAAGGATAATTTCGTACAATCTTAATGATGACTCTAATCAAATTAAAAACAGTGTTTCGATAGGTGAAAAATTAAAAGCAAAGCCAGGCATATACAATAAATACGTCACTCTTATAGGAGATAATTTAATTCACGTTTACAACTTAGATACTCTAAAAAAAGAATTTTCCATCAATAAAAGCATTTTATCAAATTCAACTATACTTTATGGATTAAGTAATGGCAGCCATCTGTTGATCTTGGATGAAAATAAACTTTCTATTTTTCCCGCAGTACAAAAAACACATGCACTGTGGTCAGTAGATCTTTCAAACTTTGCTAATAGAGACATAAAAATAGACCCGCACATCCAGTTATACGGCAACTTTGAATTAGCAGGATTGCTGATAAATGAAAACTTTTTTATTTTTGATTTGAATAACAGAGGAATGTTAAAATTTAATTACTCTACTGGTAAAATCTACAAATCTTATCCAATTTTGTTAAACCAATTTGACATTATCTATGCCAATACAGAACAAGCATTAACTAAGAGAAGTTTGTCTACAATATATTGGCAATATTATCCTCAAGGCTCTATAAACTCAAAGTTACAATTATATAATTCCATATTAGGTTCATTTATTGTTTTTTTTACAAGCGATGGATCGCTATATTCCATTTACCCTAATGGAAAATTGTTCTGGAAAAGGAAGATTGGAGCAATAAACGACATAGATACAGATAATGAACTTATTGCTGTTGCGTTCAGCAACAATATTTTATTATTAAATTCGGAAGGAAATACTAAAGGGGCCTTTAATCTGAAAAACGATGTAAAATACGTTTTATTAAATAAAAATAAGGTTGTTGGAGTTATAAGAAACTCTGCTAACAACTACAGGATTAAATCATTTAACGTAGAACCAAGTTGTTTCATAGATTACCCAAAACACAGAGACCAATTAACCCCTGGTGATACTATTTTCATAGGGAAGTACTACTACTCAGGTTATGATAAACCAACTGTTTTTTTACGTGTTAATAATAAGGACTACAAAGTATTGCTTTTATCAGATACTAATAATAGTAACATTAGTAACTTTACCTCATTTTTTAATGAAGATTTCAACAACACGTGGTATGTCGAAATAAATAAAGATAATTTTGATTTAGGCTCCAATATGTTCCAATGCGTTATTTATGCAAATAATCAACAATACACATCAGAACCATTAATAATTTCTCAAACAAACAAAGGTCTCGACCGCAACCTTGTAGTTGAAGTTCCTTCCACGGCATTTGAAAACTCAGAATTCACATTAAAAGTATTTAGCGAGTTTGGACTTCCTTTAAACAATGTTTCAATTGAATTTGACGGTAAAGTTAGTGAGTTTAATCATACTATTACTTTAAATACAGGCTCAGCAGGTAGAAAAGCAATCGTAATAAACAAAGATGGCTATAAAAAAGTTGTTAAATCGATTGAAATAATCAGCTTTCAACCTTATATAATTTTGATTAGTGTTACTATACTTTTTGTTCTTGGAATAATTTTGATTATAAAAGGATAAGTATGAATTCTATGAGCAGCATAAATCACTTGTCCTTACCAGAGCTTCAGATAACTAACGACGAAGATGTTGAAATATTAAAATTGTTCGGCATTGCAAAAAATCGCAAATTAGACCTTTTTTATGCCAATTACGTTATTGAAGCAGAACTAATAGCAAACAGATTAAGCCACAGAACTGTTAATCAAATAGCAGAATTCACAAAGAAAAATAATCACCTATTGTTAATGGAATTAAAAGACCCGTATTTTCTGTTTAAATATCTTCTCGATATTGGAAGACTTTCTAAGTATGATTTAGCTAATAACGTTTTCTACGTTATGAGAAAAGGTAGGCATCTTGAAGAAGAACCATTTCAGTATCTGATGCAAATTATAAGCAGTAATGAGCGTATTGAAACAATTAATCAACTGTTGAAAAACGCAAAACTCTTAAGAAAAGAACTTGTTTTAGTATTCAAGACTGGTGAAATGACAGAATATTCAAAGGACTATTTTTTAAATAATTTCAAATTTTTATCAATCAAAGAATCTATATTTGATTAAGTGGTTTATAGAGAGTAAGAGAAAAATTTGCAGAAGAGCATAGCCGTAGTCTGCCTTCTGTTTTAGATAGCATTATACTTAGCGGCATACGCCTTGCACCAGTCAGCAGGCACTGCCTACGTTTCAGGTTTCTGTTTTCACTAGTCATGTCAAAATCATCCTAACTCAAACAGAAACATGCGTTTCTACAAAACAGTGGTTTTTTATACCCGCCTCATTAACACTGGTGGGCAGAACTTCCTCCCTTAAGTTGCTATCCGCTATGCTCTTTCTCTGCAATTTAATTCAATAATTATCTTTTTTTAAACATTACATACGAATTTAAGAGTAGAACAACCATGGAAATTGAATATCCTGAGTCCAAATTAAGTGTCGATGAAGTATTAAAAAAATATAACAGCTCATACGAAGGATTGTCTGACAAACAAATAGAGATAAATAAAAGTTTCGGAAGTAATAAAATAGAAGCACAAAAAAAAGAGAGTATTCTACATTTGTTCATTAGGCAATTTCAAAACTTGGCTATTTATATTTTAATTTTTGCATCTGTTGTATCTGCGTTGTTAGGCCACTATAAAGACGCAATTGCCATTGGATTTGCTGTTTTACTAAGTGGAGTAATAGGATTTATCCAAGAGTATAGATCAGAACAAGCTCTGTTGTATTTAAAAAAACTTTCAATTTCTCAAATAAGGACTATTAGAAATGGAAAAGAACTATTAGTTAATAGCGACGAACTTGTTGTAGGAGACATTGTTGTATTAAACGAAGGTACAAAAATTCCTGCAGACATTAGAATTATTGAAGGCAAAGAAATTTTCGTAAACGAAAGCACATTAACTGGTGAATCCTTTCCAGTAGAAAAATCGTCATCTACTAATTCAAACAATATACTTTATTCTGGAACAATACTCCAAAAAGGGGATTGTAAAGGTATTGTAATAGCTGTTGGAAAAAACACTATTTTTGGAAAGATAGCTAAAATAGTGAGTGAAGAAGAACATGAAAAAACACCATTACAAAAAAACTTGGACGAATTAGGCCAAAAAATTGCTTACCTGATCATAACCTTGATTATAGTCTTCTTCTTGTATGGGTATTTCATAGCAAAAAAAGATTTTTTCGATATACTAACGATGGCTATAATCTTAGGAGTCGCTGGTATATCTGAAGGCTTACCAACTGTCATTGCGATAACATTGGCTTTGGGTATGCAGGAAATTGCGAAAAGAAAAGCTATAGTAAAAAGGATGTCTGCAATTGAGGATTTAGGATGCATTACATGTATTTGTACTGATAAAACAGGTACTCTGACCATGAATTTGATGGAACCAAAAAACGTTTTCGCAAATCAGATGCTATACGATATCACAGCTTTTAGAGACATGATAAAAAAATTGAACGAACAAGAAAAGAAAAATAACTATGGCCTGTTTTTTTATGCAGTTGCAATAGCTAATAATAGCTCAATAAACGAAGAAGGACAAGAATTAGGTGACCCGACTGAAACAGGGTTGTTAAAAATTTTTAAACAAATTGGGATTAACCATAACAAATTAAGAAACGAATTCCATGTATTGCATGAAAATAAATTTGATTCCGAAAGAAAAATGATGAGTGTTGTGGTTGAACACAAAGAAACAAAACACAGATTTTTGTTTAGTAAAGGAGCTAGTGAAAAGATTATTGAGTTATGTACTCATTATCTTCATGATAATAAATTTTACCAGATGACAAAAAAACAAAAAAATTTTATTTTAGAAGAAATTCAAAAAATTGAAAGCAAAGGTGCACGTATATTATCATTTGCTTACAAAAAGTTTGAGTCTTCATCAATTATTGAAAAAGAACTGAAAAATGAAGAAAATCTAGTTTACCTAGGTTTTATTGCACTATATGACCCACCTAGAAAAGAAGCCAGATATGCAGTAGAAATGGCTTACAAAGCAGGTATAAAGATTTATATGATTACTGGGGATTCAAAAGGCACCGCAGAAAATATAGCAAAGGAAGTCGGATTCAAAAAAACATCTAGCATGTCAGGAAAAGAGTTTAGTGAATTAAAAAAAGCAGATAGAAATAAAGTTCTAAATGACGTGTATATTTTCTACAGAGTTAATCCTATTGAAAAATATGATATCGTGACAACTTTAAAAGAACAAGGCGAAATAGTGGCTGTTACTGGAGATGGAATTAACGATGCACCTGCTATCAAAAAATCAGATATTGGCATAGTAATGGGAAAAACAGGCGCAGATGTAACTAAAGAAGTAGGGAGCATTATCCTCCTTGATGAAAATTTCAAAACGATTGTTGTTGCGATTGAGTTAGGAAGAAAAATTTTCGATAATATTTTGAATTTTATCAGATTTCAGTTTACAACAACTACAAATTTACTTTCAACAATGTTTATCGCTGGAATTATGAGGCTACCAGATCCTCTAACACCTATACAGATTCTCTTCATAAATATCATCATGGACGGGCCTCCTGCATTGTCCCTTGGTCTAGAAGAAGCAACTGAAGACATAATGAACAAAAAACCTCGAGATCCAAAAAAGCCTTACATATCTAACGAGATGATAATAGCAATATTTTCATCAGCAGCTTTTATGACTGGTGTAAGCCTTGTCACGTTGTATACTGTTAACTATTTAAATATTATGGACACTCAAGAATACGTTACTTTCGGCTTTGTATTAATGGTTTGTTTGCAACTCTTTAATGCGCTCAATTGCAGAAGTTATGAAGACAGTGCATTCAAAAATCTCAATAAAAATAAATATCTGTTAGCGTCAATTTTAGTATCATTTATTGTTCTATTGCTGTTCATTTATGTGGAGTTTTTGAACGAATTCCTAAACACCACACCGTTAAAAATCGAATACCTGGTATCTGCTATAATAATAGCTAGCAGTGTTCTCATAGTTGAAGAACTCAGGAAATACATCTATCGCATAAGAACTAAGAATAAGAACCAAAAATGAAATGAGCAAATATAATTATAAATAATAATTAATTTTTTTTCTTCTTTTACTTGCATTTAATCGCTATTGATTGCTCATTTTTCAATATAATTGGAGTTATTTTGACCATGTCCAAATATTCTACAAATTCGTTAACATCTTGAGAGATCATAGGGTAGGTATTATAATGAATTGGAATCGCGTATTTGGCTCTTACATCACGGGCAAATGTGGCTGCGTCATACGTGTCCATAGTATATCTACCGCCTATAGGCAAAATTACTATATCTGCAGTAATTTTTGATACGTCTGTGAACTTGTATGTGTCACCAGTGTAATAAAGAGATTTACCGGAATAATAAAAAATGTAGCCAACAGCACAAGAAGACTGAGGATGTACCGCTTTGACTACTTTAATCCTAACTCTGTCCAAATCGAATTCATCCCCTATTGCTACTGGGATAAGGGATTTTCTATATTCTGTAAAATAAGATGTAACCTTGTTCGGGCATATCAATTTTGTCATTCTTTTTGCCAAAACTTTTTTTATGAAATCAACATCACAATGCGGACCATGCTCGTGGGACACAAATATATAATCAACGTTTTCATACCTAGAATAATCAATATTGTTGTTTACTTCGTGATTTTTAATATTTTTACCTGTAAAAACGTCTATAAGTATTTTTTTATTATCCAATTCCAAGAATACGCCAGAATGAAATAGGTAAGTAATCTTGATTACGTCTTGCATACATTACACTACATATACCTGTAATTAATAGATATACAAGTCTATTGATTTAAAGCTATTCGTTTACTATGATTAATGTATGCTCTATAAGCCGCATGTTAACATTTATAGGCAAAGCTATACCCTTTTCATTACTTTAATATTAATATTCATATTCATTTTCATCAAACCGATTAATTCACAATCTTCTATTGTCCAGAGCACTACTGAAATTAAAATAACCGAAGAACTTAAGGTTTTAGTTAAAGAAACCTATGAAATTGTGCTAGTAGGAAAAGAGAATATAGATAAATATGAAAGTATAAGAAAAAATTCTAATCTGTTGGATGCATGGCACAAGTTTTTAGGAGATAAGTTTTATTTAAAAATAAAAAGCGAATACATTGACAATAAAAAACTGACTATAACACCTTCAGCATACAGAGATTTTACTGCTATTGATGAAACAGCCTATGCTACACTGGTAATTGAATATGAAACTATTGACTTGTTTAAAATAAATCAGATTAAACCGCGAACGTTCTCTTACGAATTTACTGGTGATGTTCTAAATTATCAAAGGACTTCAGAAGACCAGATATATTTATCTGATAGAGAGTATTTGAAAATTGCTCTGCCCAACAACTTGAAAAAACTTGAAGTCCAACCACAAAACTATGAGTTAACGAATAACAACACGTATACATGGAGCCCGCGACAAGGTGCTCTGCCTAATTTTAAAGTTAGTTTTGAAAAACAGATCAGTGTATACGAGGAAATTGAAAAATATTATAAGAAAAAAATTAATGAATTATCTTCTATCATAAGTGATAAAGACTTTATATATTGGCTCTTAGTTTTTATTTTTTTCCTTATTGCATACATTTTACTAAAAACCAAAAAGATCTTGTGAACATGTTTAATCTTTATTTTTATTAGCTGTGATTTTATGGAACCTGAGCAAAATATTTTTCATGAATTAGAGATAAAAACCTTGAAATTTGTTTCTTTACATAACGTCAGTACTGCCTCAGACGAAGAACTTGCTCAAGCACTTGGATTACCAATCGATAGTATTTATAGAATAACTGCGTGGCTACAACAGAAAGGATTTTGTACTGCATCAAAAAATGTTGTAAATTACTTAAGCATAAACAAATTTGAAAGCGTTGAAACTTTACCTGAAATTAGGTTGCTTAGATTACTTGAATCCAATAATAATAGGATTAATATTGATGATATTAAGGTAGATGAAATAAAGGTCTATGGCATTCAGTGGAGTATTAAAAATAACTGGATAAGTATTACAAACAAGATGATAACTCTGAAAGAAAAAATCTCGTGGAAAAGTAATAAGTTCTATCATAATTTGGAATTGTATAAAGGAAAAACGTTAACATATGAAGAAGCGCTCGATATTTTCGGAAAAAGTAATGTAGAAGTTATATTAAAAAGACAATTTGGAAGAATGATAAAAAAATCAAATAATGTGTATTCTTTTGACATAAATAAAATAAATAAAATTTTAGACTACTTGGACCAGACAGGAAATGAAACTATAGACGAATACTCTTATGAAGTCCTTGCAAACAAAACATGGATAAATAAAAATTTCAGGAAATACAGACTAACAAAAGAAACAGAATTTTCATATGCAGCAAGACGCCATATCATTAGCAGGTTTGCAAACAGAATAAGACAGATTTTTTTAGCTTTAGGCTTTCAAGAAATGAAAGGGGATATAATAGAATTATCTCTGTGGAACTTTGATGCGCTTTTTCAGCCACAAGACCATCCTGCAAGAGATTTAGCAGATACTTTTTACTTTAAGGAAATAGGTAACTTAAATAACGAAATAGATAATCAAACTCTAAATAAGATTAAAGAAACACATGAAAAAGGTTGGAAAGATGAATGGAAGATAGAAGAAGCCTCTAAATACATACTAAGAACTCATGATACATGTGTTAGTGCAAGAACTTTATATAAACTTGGAAAATTGCCAAAAAATAAAAGATTTGGAAAATTTTTTCAAATAGAAAAAGTCTTTAGGAATGAAGCAACAGATTTTAAGCATTTAGCTGAGTTTTACCAAGTTGGTGGCATAATTGTAAGCGAAGATAATAACCTAGCAAAGCTGTTTGGAATACTTAGTCAATTTTATAAATTACTTGGATTTGAACAAATAAGATTCAGACCTTCTTATTTTCCTTACACTGAACCTAGCCTAGAGATAGAAGTTTACATGACAGAAAAAAAACAATGGATAGAATTAGGTGGAGCCGGTGTTTTTCGTCCTGAAGTAAGTTTACCTCTTTGTGACGTTTATCCAGTAATCGCATGGGGGTTGAGTCTAGAAAGACCACTAATGCTGATGAATGAACTTAACGATATAAGAATATTTTATAACAACGACTTAAATTTCCTGACTGAAAAAAAACAAAAGCTAAAAATATGAAAAACAAAACTATTTAAAGGAAACTGTTACAATAAGTTTAATGATATGAAATTTTATGTTGGCTTTTTACTTTGTTTATTGTACTTGCTCATAGTAACAAATCCTTTTTTTGCATTTAATTTATCTAAAAATTTTTCAGTAAAAAATGCGTCCTTCATAGATAAAAACCATCTTATGATTGAATTTAAAGGACACGTAAAAGCCAACTTGACTTTGTGGTTAGATAATTCAACTCAAAAAAAAGAATTACTAATATCTGATAATTTAATAAAAATTCCTGTAGTAGAAGAAGGTTGGAAAACTATCTATATCATGAATAATGACGAAAACTTAACAATTTCTATTGACAGGACAACTATAAAAAAAGATTATCTAGAATGGCAGTATGTTTTGCCAACTTATTTAATCATTTTAATATCAATTATGACTATTGTCTTGATTTTCTTTTTTTATATAACAAATTCATATAAAAAGAAACATATAATCTTAAATTTTCCTAAGAGTAGAAGAAAAAACAAAAAAGTATTTCTAAAAACTGAGGAAGTATTAAGAATAATTTCTAATATCAAAAAAAAGAGATTCTATACATCATTTTTTTCTGTTAACGACTTAAAATATGAAATAGAAGACTTCTTAATAAAAAAAGGCATTAGAGATTCTGTCAGTTTTTTTAGTGTTTATATCACTATAAGAAAACTTATGGCAAAAAAGATCTTGGCAGAATTTATGGATATGTATTACTTGTATAATAATATCGAAAATAGCAATTCTATTCACGTTGAAGAGGAATACGTAAAGAAAGTATTAATTGATAAATTAATTAACAAAAGAATTGTCTTTTCATTGGTAAACTTGCGTAATGATCATAACTATACTAACAACTCATTTGATGTCAATACTGTAGAAAATGCAAACGCATTAAGATTTGATGACCATTACATGATATGGAATGAACAAAATATTGAACTACTTAAATTTATTAAAGATAAAAAATTTGTGCTTTTATGCTATGATAAGAAAAAGGCCTTTGAGTTAACAAAAAAATACTATCCATTAACTAAAGACCAATCAAGATTAACTATAATCCCAGTAGATAACATATGAAGAATAAAATTTTTTTGTTATGTTTAATCATTATAATTATTGAAATTTTACTTTTCGGAAAACAGAATGTTTATTTTAATCTTACTTATAATGGTCTAGATAATCACGTATTATATTATTTTGATGTAAAAGAAAACTTAAACAAAGTTCATTATGAAAACTACCCATCATCTTTTTTTAATAATACTTACAACAAACATGGAGAGTTGATTTATCTTAAGATTATTGATTTCTGGCCTGTTTATCAAGTTGACGAGATCGTAAAAAGATATGAAAACAATATTTCTATAGGGATTAATCATTACATCAAAGATTATCAGAAGACCATTACAAGAAGGAGTGGAGATTGTGAATCATTCATTCAATATACGTTGATAAACTATTCCAAAGAATTTATTTTTAATTGCAATAATAACAATTCTTACAAAAGTAATTTTGATTCTAATTATATTACATTTTTTGTCAATTTAACTGAATCAAAAACAAACTGCACGTCTAAAGTTATGATAAACGCTTCCTACAAACTCAAAGAAGTCGTTTCTTATTCTGTATGTAAAAATAACGTCTGTTCATGTTACGAGCAGTCAATAATAAAAATGATTAACATAACAAAAGAAGATACACTTACTAAAGAAATAAACACAACAGAAGAGTCATCACTTATATTAAGTGTAAGTCCAATAGATTATCTTCTTCTGAAGAAAAATCAATCAGAAATAACAAAGATCATGATAATAAGTTCTGTTCCTTTCTTAAAAATTAACAACATTAACACAACGTTTAATATCTCACAAGATCTTACAAAATACAAGTTAGAGTATCTTAAAATTAATAACAGCGTATATAAAAAACTGAATTTATCAAAACTCTTTAATCATTCGGAGTATTTTAATTTCGTGTATGTGCTTGAATTAAACGCAAGTCAAGCATATCAAACTACTATAGATTTAATTGATGTCTTTGGAAGAAATTATACTGCCTTAAAACAGTTTAAAGAACATGACTACAGTCAAAAAAACAAGAAAATTCTAAGACATCTTATCTTTAAACGTTGAAATTATTGAATAATTGCTTGCTTAATTATATATTACTAACTACTTCTCTTATATCGCCAATATGAGACAATATCAAGATAGGGTATAAGACCAACATAAACAACAAAGGCGGAAACAACATAAAGGAAAATAGTGTGGTTAAAACTGCTGTTATTGTTAACACTACTATGTATAATAATCTCTTTGAAATTATTACAACTATTTTTTTAACATAGAGTTTAAATGAAGAGATAAAATCTTTGTCAGTTACACTCATTACGATTAGTATTGGAACTAAAATTAGCTCATTTACTATAAAAAACAATAAAAAAATAAAAATAAACAGAATACCTGTAAACTGGTTAGAAATGTCTAAGTTGAACGTTCTCATCAAAATGAAGAATATTAAAATACTTAATAAGAAAAAAGCGGTTTGATACAATGAAATCCCTATGCATCTTCTTAAAGATTTTACATATGATTCCATATAATATGCGAACTGTACTACACCTGTTTTACGTAAATGGTTTACTGAAGAAAAGTAGGCTACTCTTTTACCATTGTATAAGATGAGAAAAATAACAAGTGAGAAAAAAAGAGTAATGATTAATAATGAAAAATTGCTTGAGTTTATCAAAATGAGAACTGGTGCTATTATTAAAGTCAAAGAAAAGAAAAACAATAGCAATGTTATGATCAGATTTTGAATTTCTAATTTAACAACACTGAAAAATCTTTTGTTAAGAAATTTAGTGCTGTCGTCAATTTTATGCAGCATATGATCACGTAACCTTATTATAAAAGGAAAAATAAGTTTTTATTGCTTATTTATTCACCATGTTATTGATTATCTCAGCTATGTTGACTTGGTGATAAGGGTTTATAATTGTGTTTGAAGAAATAACCACGTCAGCAATTTCAAGGATTTTTTGATCAGAATTGTTTAAGAACTGGCCATGTATACAACAAACAGCCAATTTTCTTATCCCAAGTTCCCTGCATATCTTTGCTGTTTTGAGTATCGTACCTCCAGAAGCAATAATATCATCAATTAAAATAGCAGTAGTTGCCTTTCTTTGATTGATTTCATGCACTACATTATCATAGCTTAATCTGGAAATTTCTCTGTATGTTTTATTTTTTTCATCTAACACATATTCTCCTCTTTCTTTAACGAAATAAGTGTCACAACCCATATATACGGCTCCTTTGTCTGGAGCTATAACTAAAGCTTTATTATCATTTAACACTTTTTTGGCTTTTGAGATTAAGTCCTTATATAAATGAATATTTGTAATTTGAACACCAAACATTGTTTCATTAGTCTTTTCCTTCATAAAATGGCAATCGAAAGTAATTAATTCCCTCACATTAAAACATGCCAATGCCTTTATAAGTGCTTTTGCACTTATCGCTTCCCCTGGCAATACACGTCTTTCTTGACGCGCATATGCAAGATAAGGGATAATTACTTTTATGTGATTATGAACTTCAGAAAGCGTATCTAAAATCTGTAGAAGCTCAAATATCGATTTTGATTGCTCAGGATAAAGCCTGTGAAGAACTATATTGTCATTAGAATAATCAGATTTTAATCTAACGTAACTTTCTCCATCAGGAAATTGTTTTATCTCAATATTACTCTGAAAAAGATCTGAGCAATTTGGTGAAATATGCATAAATATCAATCCATACAAAGTTTTTTTATGGATATCTTGGTAACAGGTATTACGAGCAGAGTTGGGCAATCTATAGACATTGACAAAATTATTGAGTTAACTAAAGCTAATAACATTTACTACTTAGTAAGAAATACTAAACTAAAAGACATGAAGAGCAATTTAACTTCAAAGGCTTCATCTAATACTAGTCATAATTACATAATTTTAGATTTTTCTGATACTTTTAAACTTAAACAATTTTTTTCTGAACATGATAAGTTTGACTTCGTTATTTGGATCGCTTCAGAAATATCGTATACAAAAACGTATGAAGAGCTTTATCATACCAATGTGAAGCCAATTGAAATGTTATCGAGTTTATGTGATGTGAAAAATATCGTTTATATAAGTTCTATAGCCGTTTATGGAGAAAAATTTAATAAAAAAGAAATGCTAACTGAAGATTCTGAATTGAACCCAACTTCTAATTATGGAAAAAGTAAACTTGCAGCTGAAAATATCGTAAAGACTTTTTCTAACTATGTAATTTTGAGACCATCTATAATAATAGGAAAAAATTTTGTTTTTGGTTTTGATAAAGTTTACTCATTCATCAAGACAGGGTTTTTTTTCTATCCGAACAGAAAAGCACGCATGCCATTAGTGCATGTTAATGATTTGGTTGATTCTATTTATTTCAGTATTGAACTCCTATCTACTAAAGAGTCGTATAAAGATATTTTTAATGTAAGTTCAGCTAATGTTATGCAAGAGGAGCTTGTTACTTATGTAAAAAACAGACTAAAGAAGAGGCTAATTACATTCGATGTACATCCTTTTTTAGCAAAACTGTTAATAAAAAAAGAATTACATTACTTGATTGATCAGCTTGTTCTTGATAGGCAAATATCATCAAATAAAATTATTTCTAAAGGATTCAAATTCAAATTCATGTGGCAGCAAGGAATTGATGAAATTTTAGATACTTTAAGTAATAATAATACTATCACTCAATAATCATTGTATAATAGTATTGAAATTAAGATGATATTATGATTAGTAATTCGGACTTAGAATTTGATATCGTGAACAACGTTTATGTTGTTGACACAAGCGCGATCATAGACGGAAGAATAATAAAATTAGTTGAAAATGAATCTATAACAGGTACACTCATAATTCCTAAAGAGATACTAACTGAACTTGAATTCCAAGCTAATACCAAAAAAGAAGTTGGGTTTGCAGGATTAAAGGTTGTTAAAGATTTGATTGAGCTACAGAAAACAAAAAAAATAAAAATTGAATTTGAAGGCACAAGAAGGTTTAAAACTACATTCCAGAAAACAGGCGATCAGGACCTAGACTTTTTAATCAGAGAATTAGCATTAGAACTGAACGCTACTTTAATCACTTGTGATACTGTTCAAAAAGAACTTGCAAAAATCTTATCAATCAATGTAATTTATTTGGAACCTGAAGAAAAAACATCAAATGACCTACCTTTTCTTAATTATTTTGACGAATATACTATGAGTGTCCATCTAAAAGAGTATTGCAAACCGTTAGCTAAGAAAGGATATCCTGGTAACGTCAAACTTGTTGAAATTGACAGTAAAGAATTAACCCCTAAGGAATTACGAAACCTTGGGTCTAACATAATTGAGTTAGCAAAGCAAGATTACAATTCTTTTATTGAACAAGACGCTCAAGGCTATAGTATAGTCCAACTA
>JAOAJI010000016.1 GCA_026414265.1 Microcaldota archaeon | reverse complement strand
GTGTATATATGCATAAGTAGGAATCGCAAGAATAACTGCAAGTATATACTGTAAAGCATAAAATAGAAGTGGCTTTTCACCTATTAAACTCAATGCTCTGAGACTCTTACGGTTAATTATATTTGTGCCTAATTTATTATGAAATTCAAAAAATATTATCAAAATTATTGCAGCCAAGCCTGTAAAAAATACTGTGTACATATACGAATTCGAAGTAACAAACAATATACCAACAACTATTGGAAGAAAAAACAATAATGTCAATGATATAACGTCTGATATTTTGTTACCTTTTTCATAAATTTGCCTTATTAAATATCCGAAACTCACTTGGCTTAACACAAGAGTAATAGGGTAATCCAAAAAAATATGAGTGGAATCTATTTTGTTGAACAATATTGCAAACACAAAAAATTCAAACTTTATATTAAACAATTTTGCAAGTATGAAAACCACATAGACTAAAAAAAAGGAAACCAATACTTCAAACTTGTTTGTTACTGAGTAAAAAAATATATTAATCAATAAAGCAACAAAAAATATTTCTATAGCTCTAAAAGCCAAACTTTTATTGCTTCTATTAAATAAGAAAAATCCAAGTAATAGAGCAAATGTTGGTTCAGCTATTCTTGTAAAAAACCTGATGTTAAAGACAGATATGTCCATATCAAAAGCCAAAGCAACGTAATGGTCTACGAACATTATTAATATCGTCAAGCCTCGTAAAAAATCAAGAGAAGTTATTCTCGATTTTTTAATCATCATTATTAGAATCTATCTTAACTTATATAAAATGTTTTAAGCATTGATAAATTGAGATTCATGAGAGAAATCTTTTATTGGACAAATGAACATATGCCTGTTTTAAATTATTACAAAAAACAAGCGCAAAAAGAAAAATTTCTTAAAAACAAAAAGATAGGTGTTGTGTTACATCTAGAAAAAAAAACTGCAATGCTTGTTCAAGCACTAATTGAAGCAGGAGCAAATGTATACTGTGCTTCTTGCAATCCATTAACAACTGACAATAAAGCAGCCCAATATGTAAAAAGTCTTGGCGCAAAAGTCTATGCAAAGGAATTTGAAACAGAAAAAGAGTACTATGAATACTTAAATGAAATAGCAAAAAAAGATCTGGACGCTATTATCGATGACGGTGCAGACCTAATCCAACTGCTTCATGAAAAAGATTATTTTGATAACAAAGTTTATGGTGCATGTGAAGAAACAACAACAGGTATTCTCAGAGCAAAAAAATTAGAATCTCAGAATAAATTAAGATTTCCAGTCATAGCTGTAAATAACGCACATTCAAAGAGAATGTTCGATAACGTATACGGAACAGGCGAAAGTGCTTTGTTAGGATTCTTGAACGCAACTAATTTAACTCTGAGTGGGAAAAATGTCGCAGTTTTCGGATATGGACACTGTGGCAAAGGACTTGCAAAAAAGCTAAAGGGCCTTGGAGCAAAAGTCTTTGTTGTAGAAGTAAATCACAAAGATAGCTTTGGTTATCATGGAATACATAAAGCACTAGAAGCATATTTTGAAGGTTACTTTGTTATAGACTCAATTGAAGCATGTAGAAATGCCGATTTGATAATAACCGCCACAGGAAATACTAAAGTTGTTTCTAAAAAACATTTTGATGCTATGAAATCTGGCGTTATTCTAGCCAACGCAGGACACTTTAATGTAGAAATAGATTTAGAATTTTTAGAACGTAATTCTTCATCAAAGAAAGAAATAACAGAAAGTATTACAGAATACGTTTACAAAAACAAAAAAATCTATGTTTTGGCTCATGGCAGACTAGTGAATTTGGCAAAACCGCATGGCCAAGGCCACGCTATAGAGATTATGGATTTATCGTTTTCTATCCAATTCCTTTCTTTAATCTACTTAATCAAAAATAATCAAAGCTTAAAAAACAAAGTTATACCTGTGCCTGAAGAGATAGACGTTAATGTAGCAAAAAAGTTTTTAGAACTACATGATTGTAAAATAGAAGAACTAACAGAAGAACAAAAGGACTATCTGAACTTCTAACAAGTTCATTTGTGTTAATTTGATGTTAAAAAAGTATTAATTTAAATATTGCTACTTTCTTTATTAATTTTTTTTCTTCTCTTTGTTGTCTTTTGTTTCTATTTTGTTGGTGATTACTTTCTTATTCACGTCCAAATTTTTGTCATTCATGTTTGTTTGCTTAACATGATTGGTTATCTTTTCAATTCTTTCTGATAATTTTCGTTTTTTATGCTTGCCTAGGAATACTGAATATAGCACATATAAAAAGTTGAATCCTATGATGAGTAACATCAATAGAATTAACCCGTAATCAATGGGTTTCCAAACAGAAGTCTCACTAATATTCTTTAGTTCGTTTGTGGTAGAATTTTTATTATCAGATTGGAGAACTATTAATTTTTTAGAAATAGATCCCAATACAACAGTATATTCTCCAGGTCTATCAAAAGAAAATGTAATTGAACCATCAATAATTTTCAGCTCTTCATTTAATTCCAGAATTTTTGGCTTAAGACCGCTAAGAAGAGTCTCATTAAGAGTTACAACGTATGCCTTAAATTGTTGGTCTGTATATATTTGCTGTGGCATAACTATATCGAGGTCATAGGGTTTTATGGCTTGGTTATTAAACCTTTCTAATTCTGAAATCGCAGTAATGTTTTTTGATGAAAAAACAGGGTAAATATCAATGTACATATCATCGTCTAATGCTATAGGTTGGGAAATGTTGTATTTGGAGGTAGTAATTCTCAGCTCATATAACCCTTTCGGCAATCCTGAAAATAAAAATAATCCGTTATTCGTAGTTGAGTCTTTAGCAACCCTTCTGTTGTTCTGATACAAGTCAATAGAAACGCCCTCTCCATCACCAAAAAATCTTCCATAGAGATAGTATCCACTTCTCTTAACCATGATTATATCAAATTTCATATCTTTTTCTACGTTCAGTTTACCTATCCATTTCGGATAACCTGATTTTTCTGCCACAAGAAAAAAAGAACCTCGAGGCACATCAAATTCATAATTACCTAAAGCTACTGTTGTATCGTACAAAACTGTGTCGCCAACTTGGACATTCAGTTTGACATTAGCTAATTTAGACTTTTCTATATCATATACTGTACCGTAAATTTTTACAGACGATAATGTTGCCGTAAAAATTGAAATAAGAAATATAACTAATAATAATGTTTTTTTAGATGTTAAATATCCCATGATAATTTATTCGTTTAAAGGTTTTTAATTACGATAGATTAATTAATTTAGACCACATAATTTTATCTACCATTATCACATAGTGAGTTCAACATGCCTTTAGTTAATGCAGGACCCACATCAAGAAGTAGAGTAACCAGAGAAAGTAATAAAGATACTTTTAGGAATGAGAAATCATCAGAAACTAATAGAAAGGCACTGATAGCATTCAACGAATATGGGCTAGTTGTCAACAAAGAAAACAACAATACTGACGTGCCTTTTTTGTTGAGTGACTACGCTAGACTCAAACTGGAAAAAACTAAAAGCATAAACCGAATTGGCGAAATTCTAGTAAATATGCTCGAATCTATTGCAAACCAAAAATAAATTACTGCTTATGAATAATGAAACATCATTTAAAATTGAAAGTTATTATGCAAATTTTTTTGATGGTTATAATAAAATAATCACTAATAGAAAACCTAATAGCATCAAAACATCTCCAAATAACTTTATTGTAGAAGAGATAAACACTCAAGGCACTGTGATTGAAATTGGAAATTTGGATAAATTTTTTTGTTCAACACTAACAGATAACGAGTATAAAAACAAACATCTCTACTTTGTACTGAAAAAAATTAATTGGGAAACAACATCAGCACTAAAAGCAATTGCTAAAAAACTAAAAATTTCATACAAAAGATTCTCTTTTGCAGGTACTAAAGACAGAAAAGCAACAACAACCCAAATATGTTCTGTATATAATCTAACTCATTCTGAACTGTTAAGCGTAAACAACAATCTAAAAGATATAGAAGTTTACCCTTTACGTTATTGTGATACCAAAATTAAACTAGGTGACTTATTGGGCAACAAGTTCATTATTGTGTTAGAAAAGGCTATTGAAGAAGACCAGATCAACATTTTCAAGAACTCTAAAATAATACCGAATTACTTTGGCGAACAAAGATTTGGATTCAGATTAAATTCACACGTCATTGGAAAATTTATTTTGCAAAATAAACTAAAAGAAGCTGTGGTTGAATTTCTTTGTGGTAGCCCACTAGATGAGATTCAACAGGCTAAAGAATCAAGAAATAGACTCTATGAAGATATGGATTTTAAAAAAGCATTAAATTATTTCCCTAAATACCTAAAACATGAGCGAAGAGTCTTAAATTATCTGTGTCAAAACTCAAGTGATTATACTAACGCACTAAGAAAATTACCTAGACAAACACTGCTAATGTTTGTACATGCTTACCAATCATACCTGTTCAATAAAGTACTAAAAGAAAGACTTGATATTATTATCAAAGACAAAAAATTAGAATTGTATGAAAACGAATATTTTGCCGAGCTAGATAATTTGATGTTTCCTGTTTTGGAAAGAAAATCAACATCTACAGGTATACCTGTCATGCAAGTGCTAGGGTATGAAACTAAGACATTGAATGAAATAGAGAAAAAGATTTTGGAAGATGAGTACATTAAACTTCAAGACTTTAAAATAAATCACTTCCCTGAACTTAATGCTAAAGGGAGTAAAAGAGCTATGCTAATAATTTCTAATGACTTTTCATATGTTGAAGATAAAAAAACTGCTATTTTTAGTTTACCTAAAGGCTCTTACGCAACTACTCTAATTAATTATCTTTGTGAAGTGAATCCTTTATTTTATAATGAACTCTTTAGACTTGATTCATTACAATAAAATCGTCTGCTTTTTTACCTTTAGGATATGCTATTGCATTCCGTGCCTTGAACGGAAGATTGTGTTCATTAGCTATCCTGGTTAATTCTGATACTTCTACATGATTATCAGTTTCGTAAAAAAAAGTTTTTTTGTGAGGTACAGATGTCAAATCAATGAAACTGATTCTGAACTTAATTCTTTTAATTACACCAAACGCTTTAACTCTAATTTCTAATTCAGTCTTTAATTCTGATTCATTAAAATTTATTTTGTTATCTGCCATAATTCCCATACACAATAAAGTTTTAATATTATTTCACTATAGATATTTGAAGCCTATGGCGTTACATAAGATCAAAAATATGAGAGCCCAAGGTTCTTTTGAATACATGACTAATTATGGCTGGGCTGTACTGCTCTTGATCGTTTTAGGTATGGTTCTTTATTCCTTAGGTGTTTTTTCACCATCCACTCCTAAAACTGCATCTGGGTTTAGATATCTGAATCCTGTATCATGGTCTTTCACAGGAGGTAACATGCACATGTCTAACGTTACTATAGCTTTTGAAAATTTAATTGGTAGGAATGTAGTCTTTTGGATAAACGATACAACTGATTACGAATCAATACTGTTCTCAAATAAATTAGGTAATAGATGCTTTCTGAATGCCTCTCTAGGTCCAATTCAAGTATGGGATTCTGCCGGAAACAATATTGAAATTCAAGGAACAAAAGCTACTTTTTCTGCAAGCGGTGTTGTGACAATCACAGGTACAATAGGAGACAACGTAAGCTCTGAATGTGGAGGAGTAAAACAAAGCCCCTATAGATATTACATAACGTTCAAGACTATTGACGACCTTGGAGTCCTAAGAATAGATACAGGTAGCATAAATGGAAGGTATATTTAATTTTTTTTTATTAAATCAGGTTTAATTAAGATACCGTTCCTTTAATTTCAACTGAAAGAGCTAGTAATATGGTCTCATGGCTGTTTATTTTCTCCATATTTCCATTATTAATTATTTTTATATCGATATTCTTATTTCGCCAATCAATAATAAAGTCACTTTTAATCGCATGCATCGTAACTTTTTTTTTAAACGTATATGTCTGGAAATCTGATGAAGCAATTGTTAATAATATATTGGACGTTAGATTTAATCTAATTGAAAACGGGCCTTTTAGCTCACACTACGGAAGAGCTATTACTTTTGCATTTTTTGATTCCATTAGTACTGTACTTATAGTCTTTGCTGGAATTTTAATTTTTAAGATAATCTATGAAAATAACATAATTGAATTTTATAAAAAAATTTTTGAAAAATTTAGTCAAGACTATGTCCATATATCGATATTTTTCTGCTTCTTTTTGGCTAATCTTTTGGAAAGCATTTCAGGATACGCAACTGCACAGGCACTAATTGCACCTATTCTTTTCTCCTTTGGATTGCCTGTGACTATAGCCGCGTCTGTTTCTTTAATTGGAACTTTGCCTACTTATTTCCTTAACTCGTTCAATAACCCTTCTATATTAGGATTTAATTTTCTAAAACTAAATGGGCTCGGCAGCATAGAATACCTAAACACAATAAAAAGTAGCATTATCCTTGCACATGTTTATTCATCAGTTTCCAACCTCTTTCTTTTATTCTGTATTACCGCTCTTATAATCATTGGTTTGAAAAAAAACCTAAAACTTCTATTAGCTTACGCTCCTTTTTTGTTAACTGTATGGACATTGTTCGAATTATCCTTTATATCGACTTTTTGGTTTTTTGCGAATGATATAAAAAGTTTAATGGTTGCTCCATTGATAGCTTCTATCGTAAGTATCATTTGGTATGCTTTTATACTAAAGACCAAACTTTTCAAAACCACAATAAAGTTTGAGGAATCGTTAAATCATAATAAAAAAGACTCGCGTAATGATGAACAATTAGAAAAAAAGAAATTTATGCTACCTATCATTTTATACGCGATAATTGTGTTTGTATTGATCTTTACAACTGATACCTCCGTAAAGCATGTTTTTTCGATTTTTAATATCAATCTTGAATTCAATATTAAGAGATTTCTAATCGATGATTATATAACAACTACTTATGTAGAATCCTATAATGTGTTTGACCATCCAGGGATTTTTCTGTTATTAACTGTCTTTGGATTTAACTTAATATTGCCTAAATTTAAGTATAATTCTATTTCTATTGATGTGCTACTTATAAAAAGAATTCTTGAACTTTTTGTTATAATTTTTCTTGCCCATCTATTCACGTACCTTATGCTAATCTCTTCCCATAATAGTTATAGCATACCTGGGATGTTCGTTATAATAGCAGATGAGTTATCCCTTTTTTTTGCTGAGCACTATGAACTACTTAACATATACATAGGGCTGTTGTTTGGTTTTATTACAGGGAGTTCAACTATAGCCAACATCATCCTAACACCTACAAATTTTGAAATATCTAACGTGCTTGAGCTAACTGTTTATCAATTACTAGGGCTTCAATTAATCGGCTCAGCATTGGGCGTTGGATTAAGTATTATCCACACTACTGTATGTGTTAATGCTGCATTACATCACCATTACGATTACGATGAGCATATTAATTCCAAAAAAACACAAGAGATAATCAAAAGAGTGTGGAAAATCACTATACCCGTAGTCATTACTTATTCGATTGCTTGTATAATTGTATTTTTAATTATCTCAACATAGCATTTTTTATTTGTAAAATATGAAGAATATTTGGTCATATGACAGACAATTGGAACATAAAAACAGTATTAGATGCAATTGCTGAAAACGCTTCTAAACAGAAAACGTCTTCGCTTAGTCTTCAAGAGATTCAAGAGAAATATCTACCAGGTACTACAGCTGACAAGGTAAAAGCTTGGACAGGAGAATTACAAGCAATGGGTATACTAGGACTTGACTACTCTACTGAAACATTGTCTAAGCTAATGGAAGCTCAAGACACTAACAGTATAATTCTACAACCAAAAATCAAATACGGACCAATGGAAAGGCTTATCGAAAGCTATCACATAAAGAAAAAAAACATTCCAGGCGTTGTTGAAATAGTAGATAATGAAACCATGTTAACTAAACAATACTTACTTAGAAGACCCATGATAACTCCTATAACCGATGCAATTCTAAATAAGATCAGAACAGAACTAATAAAAATCCCAATACCTCAAAGAAAAGACTTTTATGAATCACAAGAACTAATGGAACAAACATATACTAAGTATGCTAAGAGCTTTATAGAAAAAGCATTCCCAGGAATTTCTGCAGGAGACAAAGACTTCTTGGCAGACTTGCTGGTTCTGCGTATGCTTGGCTATGGAGATATAGAGTTGCTAATGGCAGATTCTTGGATAGAAGACATATGCATAAATGGGGCTAAGAAGAATATTTGGGTATACCATAGGAAACACGGATGGCTAATAACTAACCTAAAGATAACTGACGACAGACTAATAAGAGAGATGGCTGAAATGGCTGCAAGAAAAACCAATCAACAAATAAGTGAACTTAATCCTTTGCTTGATGCACAAACCACAACTGGAGACAGAATTAATGCAACATTAAAGGTAGTTTCTTTATCAGGAAATACATTGACAATAAGAAGATTTGCGAGAAAACCTTGGACTATTGTAGACTACATAAACGCCAAACAAGTGTCATCTGAGATTTTGGCAATGCTGTGGATGGCTGTTCAATATGAACTAAACTTCTTGATTGTAGGAGGCACTGCAAGTGGAAAAACAAGTTTCCTTAACGCAATAAGCGTGTTCATTCCTGCAAATCATAGAATTATTTCTATTGAAGATACACGTGAAATAAACTTACCTGATTTTTCTCATTGGGTGAGTCTACGTTCAAGACCAGCTAACATGGAAGGCAAAGGAGAAATAAAAATGCTTGACCTTATCATCAATTCCCTTAGAATGAGACCTGATAGATTAATAATAGGAGAAATTAGAAAAGCAGAACATGTTGAGGTAATGTTTGAAGCAATTCACACTGGACATTCGTGCTATTCTACGTTCCACGCAGACGACGTATACTCTGCGTTTAGGCGATTAATATCTCCACCACTGTCGATAAACCCTATTGAGCTTGAAGGGCTTCATGGAATAGTCACTATACACAGAGATAGAGAAACAGGTACTAGAAAAGTATACGAAGTCGCTGAAATGGCTGCTTCTATTTCTTCTCTTGGAATCGAACCGCATATAGTATACAAGTACAGTTATCTAACAAAAAGATTTGAAAAAGTCGATGACAGCATAAGAATCATTCCTGAAATTGCGAAGAATACAGGGAAAACTACTCTTGAAGTAAAAAGAGAGTTGCAAAACAGAGTTCTTGTTTTAGACTGGCTCGCAATGCATAACGTAAATGACATGAACAAAATAGCTAATGTACTGTTGGCTTACAATAGAAATCCTACAAGAGTACTGTCAAAAATTATGAGCATAATAGGAAACAAAGAGGAAAATCAAAATAATTTAAATATTACATTTAATCCTCAACAAGGAACTCAAAAAAATTCTTCTGATGCTCAAAATGTACAGAAACCTTTTATGAATGAAAACCAATTATCTTTTGCTGAAACTGGTGAAACTAAATGACAACTCAACCTATTTCAAATGTTAAAACAAACGTACCTGAGCTTGATAGCGTATTAAAAAAAATAATAAGTGGAACAAATATCTGTATTCTCGGAAAACCTGGCTCAGGAAAAACTTCATTGTGCTTAACCATAATAAAGAATTCTATAATTTCTGCAAAAGAAAGAATAATTTACTTTACTACCAAAGAAAAACCTGAGAGCATTATCAATTATGGACTCAATTTCGATATTGATTTACAAAAAAAAATAGAAGAAAACCAGTTTTACATAGAATTTCTGAGACCAGTAGACATTAAAATGATGGCTAAAAACGAAAGCATAAAAATATTTGAACTTGCGCAAGCATACAATGCAAACAAAATCATCATAGATTCTTTTAATTACATAACAGATGCTTTTGATACCAAATATGAAAAAATGACTTACTCGCTTAAAATCATAAACGACATATCGAATTACTGTCCATTGCTAATAGTTACATACGACATATCTTCATCTAATTATGGTAAGAAAATTCTAGAATATATTAGCGATATTAACATTATGCTAAACTTTAAATTGAATGAAAAAGATAACAAAATATACAGAAAATTGAAGATTCTAAAGGCAAGAGGGATTGAAACAAATAGACATAACCTTGACTTTGAAATACAACCTAACAAAGGAGTCGTTTTTTCAAATACATCATACATCAATCCTAATGTTCAATCTCAAAATCAACAAAAACCTTTTGAGAAAATTTTACAAAAATAGTGACCCTTTATGCTTAAAAAAATGCAGCTAGAAAGAGATGAATTGCACAGACGATTAGGAATGGGGATCCCATCAGGGTCATTGATGTTGATTGAGGGCGACCACAGTTCTGGAAAAAGTGTGTTCCTTCAAAGACTAACTTACGGTTTTCTTAGTAACGGGCACTCTGTTACTTACGTATCAACACAATTAACTACAAAAGACTTTATAAGACAGATGTATTCACTTGATTTCCCAGTATTGACACACATTACTGCAAAACGATTTGTTTTCTTTTCAATAGTTCCACTACTTAGGGGCACACAACAAAAAGACAAGTTCATAAGAAAGATTATGACGTCTGAAATATTGTACAAGAAAGAAATAGTGATTTTTGACGGGCTTTCAACCCTAATTAAGAACAATGAAGGGCCAGAAAATGTATCAGACATGCTGAATTTTTTCAAAAGAATTACTGGTATAGATAAGCTCGTAATTATGTCAATCATACCAAAAGAATTAGACGAAGAAATAGTAAGTCAGATGAGGTCAGCTGCTGATATAAACATATACTTCTCGAATAAAGCTACAGGTGAAGAAATAAAACATATTATGACAATTAAGAAATACAATGGCGCAGCTAATCAATACATAGCAAAAACTACGTTTAAGGTCTTGCCGAAACAAGGGATAGTCGTAGATATTTCTGCAGTAGCTTAAATGCAAGTTAAAACCACGATACAGAAGTAACATTATAAGTAGTAGTATTATTATATTAATGAAATAAATGAAAAAAGGACAATTAATTACCTCTGATGTAGTGCTCTCTTTGTCTATACTTGTCTTTTTAATATATTATGTTTTTTTACACGTACAAAACAATAGCGTTTTTACTGACTACACTTATCAGTCTCTTTCAAGAATATGCAAAACTCACTTGTATTCAGGTATCGCAACTAATTTGCTAGATAAAATAGCTTTGTCTAATTCAATTTCAGAAAAAAATTCTCTATCCTATCAATACATTGAAAAATTACCTAACTATGTTAAAGGAGCAATTGTAATACAAAACGAAACAGATACGTTCACATATAACTTAAATTTATCGACTAAGCTAAAAGAAAACCTAGAAAGAGTCACAACATCATCGATATTATATGCTAATAACGGAAGTTCGATATTCATAGGCAAAGTTACTGTTTTATGTTGGTATGACAAAACACAGTGATAATAATGAAAGGTATCATGTTCTCAATAGTACTTATAATTCTATTTATGACAGTAACGAATTTGCCGGAAAAAAAAATTATTTCAACTAAATTTCATTCAATCTATGAATTAATGGCTTATGATTACGAAATTAAAGAAATCTTTGAAAAAAATACTTTTACAATAAGTAAAAGCAGTAATGGAATAATGTTTGTGTTTTACCCCAACTTAAGCAATTTACACGAAACTGTTGAAAATACAAAAAAATTTTCCGAATACATTATACCTTTGTCTTTTGATAAAAATGTTCTAGAGTTAACAGGATTAGTTCAAGGAACTTACTTGAAAATAACACAAACTAATGGAATCAATGCAATAAATCTCACGCTCAGCAACTATACAAATTTGAGTGTTTATGTAGAGGCAAATTTCAACAATACTATATCTGACTTCAATCAGAGCCTTCAGGTAGGGAATGGGCATTCACAATTCATTTTGAAATTTATTGGATATGAGTCATGCAATAATTGCTATATCAATTTTTCTAAATACCACAACGCCTCTTTCAATTATTCGTTAAATAATAATCATCATGTTTTCAACATTACATTACATAATAAATCTCTGTATGTGTCATATACAGGTAATCCAAAAATCTACATAAATTATTCTACTAACCTAGAGGATGAGTTAATAGCTACAAGAAAAGTTGAAAACATGGTTTTAACGCCAAATCAAACAAACAACTGCCTTGTGATAAATTACCCAAGAATACCTGCTTATGCAAATTTGAGCCAAGTAAGTGTGTCTAAACTGAACAATAATACTGTTTTAGTGATTAACTCATCAGCTGGAGAGATTATTTATATAGATACAAACAACAACTGTAGATTTGATGATACAACTGACATTAAAGTAGCTAAACAAGGAGATTTTTTGTCCATCAACGACAAACTTTACAAAATAGAAAAAATAAGTTATGCAAAAGGGTGTAAAATCAGATGGAAGGTTTATGCGAATGATACAGAAAACTTATGGAACGAAAGCGACACATACGAGTTTATAACAACCCAGTGATAAATTATGAAAAAAATATGGCTTTTGATTTTATTATTTGCATTTTTAGTTCAATTCCAATACACGTTCAATATTACTTTTGTTCATCCAACACCCTCTAATTTGAGTTCAATAACCAATAATTCAATTATCATAAACACAAGCATAGCTAATGGATCTGCAAACTCAACAGCTTTTATAGATTTTGACAATTCATTAGTGGCATGGTATAGATTCAACAACGAACAAGGAGAAAACAATTCATTATATAGAGACTGGTCTATTTATCAACATAACTTAACCTGCTCAGGTAGCCAATGCCCAACATCTACCACTGCAGGTAGATTAGGATCGGCAAGGACTTTTGACGGTACCAATGATGTGCTGACAAGCAGGTATTCTGACGCCCTAGATTTTAGTAATGCTAATTTCACATACGATTTCTGGGTGTTTTCAACCATAACGGATAACAACTACAGAGGTATTGTTGGTTTTCAAAATATGTCTGTAGAGACTAGAAGCCCAAGCGTTTGGATTCATCAACGAAATAGGCTGCACTTTGGTTTTGGTAATGGTTCACATTGGTTAAGTTATACGACTCCTGCAAACGTGATACCTAATAATGTATGGACCCATGTTGCTATTACATTTGATGGTACATACGTTTGCATATACATAAACGGTACATTAATGTATAACTTATCTAGTTTTTCTGGACAAAGGCCTTACCCAAACAAAGGTTTAACCATTGGTGGAATAGATAATTATTTTAGAGGGAGAATAGATGAAGTAAGAATATTTAGAAGAGCCCTATCACCTGAAGAAATTAGAGCTTCTTACAACGCCTCTGCCAATAGATTATTTACTGCTTTGGATAATCTATCATACGGAACTCATAATTTCATAGCGTATGCACAAAACCCATCAGGCACAGTTGTATCAACTGAAAGAAGATACTTTGAGATTATTTACAATAATTGTAGCATGAATCAAACAAATAACCTTAGTTCTTGCGGTATTCCTTTAAATACAACTAATGTCTCTTCTAACGAAAGTATAATAATCGCAAACAATTCCAATGTGACAATACAAAATTTAACTAGTTTCTTTATTGAAACTAATCAGTCTTTTGTAATAGGGCACAACTCTTCTTTATTACTTGATTTGGGAAAATGCAGCAGTTGTCAAAATCAAACACTTACTATTAGAGCAAGTGAAATTGTTTTGAACGGGAACATAATTAGTTACTATTCTTACCCTATTACAAATCCAAGGAATGGCCCAAACATAACAATGATAGCTGAAAAAATTTATGTACTTGGGAATATCTCAAGCAACGGCGAATTTGTTTCTAATAATTCTATAGGGAATTCTGGAGATATTACTTTAATAGCAAACGAAATTGTAGTAAATTCAACATTGAGTGCAACTGGTAACAGAAGCGGAAAGATTGAATTTATTTCTAACAAAACATTAAACATTAGCAAAGCTGTTTTGAATGTCTCTGGAAGAATGAATAATGGAACTATTAATATAACCTGGGGAGAAATACTAGACGAAAGTAATGCAACTTTTATCGGTAGGTTACCATCTCATACCAAACTGTATAATAACGGAAGCATTACTTTCGAAGGCGAAACGGATTTCAGAAATTTCTCAACTGACTTAAATACCAGTTTGATAGTTTACAATAATTTTGCTTTTGCCAATTCAACCAAGTATCCTTACCTCAATAGAAGTGCGATAATAACTTTTTATGATTTGCCATGGAAAGGACATGAAATGGTTATACTTAAAAACGGAAGACCTTGCAATGATTGCCAATTGCTTTATACTAACGGAAGTGTGTCTTCATTTAGAGTAACTTCTTTTTCAAATTATACTACTTATTCAAACATAACACAATGTGGAAGTTTAAGTACTCCAGACACGTACTACTCACTAAATACAAGTATAACGTTTAACGGTACTACGTGTTTGACAGTCAATGCAAACAACATTATGATAGATGGAAGAGGTTTTTCTTTAATAGGTCTTAATCAAAGCAACACCAGAGCAATCTTTGCAAACGGAAGAAGTGACTTGAAAATCTATAATTTGACTATATTGAATGTATCAACAGGCATACACTTGACTGGAGAAGCAGGAGACAGAGTAGAAATTGTTAATGTAAGTATTAATATATCTTTTTCCTCTGGTTGTAGTTTAGGATCTGCAATTTGCATGCCTATAATTTTATTTGATGTCGATGACGTTATAATAAGAAATGTGACAACTGATTCGTTTTATTACGGAATAGTTTCGTATAATGGAAATAATAACGTAACTATAAGAGAAACAATAACTTATGCTAGAGCATATCCAAACATTTATGTTCGTACCACGCAAACTAACATAACTATCTTTAACAATTCTATTTTTAGAGGCCCTTCGGGTAATACAGCAATAGAACTTGTTACCAATACAAATTCATCAAATATTAATATCTCAAATAATTATATACAAAGCAATGATTACGCAATAACTATATCCAATGACCCAACCAACATCTCAATAATAAATAATCGAATTAATTTTGGAACTTCAAGAGGCATCTTGATCTCGGGACTTAATTCAACTAACAGAGCAAGAAACATCTTAATAAAAGACAATTTGATAAATGGCTCTTACTTTAATTTTAGAATTGATAACCATGTCATAAATGTAACTTTTGAAAACAACACTGTATTAAGCACTTCATTAAGTAATCAGATAATTAATTTGAATGGTAATGCTCAAACAAATGCAAATATTACGATAAAAGACAATTACATAGAAGGTCAACAAACTCTTCTGAGAATAAACTCATTTTTCACTAATAATACAGGTACAAATGAATTTGTTTACGTTAATAATAACGTCTTTAATAACACTTATGGAAGTGACAGCACCACTTATTCTAATTGTGTTGAGATACTCAACAACAACTCTAATATCTATTTCTGGAACAATACATTTAGATGCTATAGATTCTTTATAGGCGCACCTACAAACCCGCCAAACGAATTACATAACTTAACTAATGTGTGGGCAAATTTCTCTAATATCGGAAATAGATATATTTTCAGAAATGGAACAGAAGTTTGGCCTTTAGAAAATATTACTGACACAGACGGTAACTTCTATGCAGACATCGGAAGTGACAGACCGTTTAATCACACTTCTCTAACAACAACTCACTGGTTGGCTTTCATAAATGACTTCCATCCATTTACTCTTAGAAGGTATACCTTATGTAATGAACAAATTAATCAATCACTTACATTGAACAATAGTCTGAATTGTTCTGGAACTGCTCTAAACATCGTTGCCAATAATGTTATTTTAGATTGTGCAAACTTCACAATAAACCATTCGTGGACAAGTCCTGGAAACGGTATTAGTATTATTAACAGGACCAATGTTACTATAAGAAACTGTATAATCAATAAATTTTCTAATATAGTAAATCAAAGTATAGGAATCTTTATAACAAATAGCTCCAATATAATAATTGAAAATACGAGAATAAACATTACAGGAAACTTCAGTAGTGGGCTTTTACTCAACTCGACAAATTTGAGCGCGTTAAACAATATCAACATATCATCAAATGGCTCACAAACGGATGGATTAACTTTAATTCGATCATTTTCTAACAATATCACAAACGCTGTATTTGACACAACAAATACCTTTAGATGCCATGCCTATATTTCACAGTCACAAAGAAATATCTTAAGAACTATTTCTTTTTTGAACAAAGGATTAACTACTAAAGGTATTTTTTGCATTAATAGTTCAGGCAATTTAAACCTTGGTAATGTTAGCAATTTCTCTTTCTCAGATATTTATTTTGATACTGAATTTTCTTTACCTGATCACACATGGAACGTGACAGTTGAATGGCCTATTGTAATTAATGTCACAGACCACATAGGAAAACCAATTACTGGTGCCTTAGTAAATTTCTCATCTTTGAATTATTCCAACATCCTAGGTAACTACAGCACAATCAGTGTTAATGGTTTTACCATAGATTATTTGAACGATACACTGCTCCTGGGAAATGGAACAAATATCACATACAGACATTACAATCTAACAGCTTATGTTCTAGCGAATGGAAATACCTTAAGGCAGAACTCTTCGCTTGTAATTGCTGATAGCCAAAAGACTATAAATCTTCAGCTATATAACATGCCTGATCCAAGCATAATATTCTTACCCCCAACACCAGAAAATAACCAGATAATTTACAATACTTCAGTTATTCTAAACACAACTGTTTATTCACTAAGTAATGCTTACGGATTCTATGATTTTGGAGACTTAATAGCGTATTGGCCTTTTGATTCTTATAATTCAACCCATGTTAGAGATATCTCTAGATATAACAACCACGGAACTTTCGCAGGAAATAACAATCAATCAAATGTAAGCGGACGATTCGGAATAGGTTGGTTCTTTGATGGTAATGATGATAGAATAGTTGTACCTAATAGCAATTCTCTTAATCCAACTCAACAGATCTCTATTGTCGCATGGTTCAACGCTACACAATGGGGGACAAACAGACGAATTTTACAAAAAGGTTATAGCGATAACCAATACAGGCTGACTGCAGAAACTGGAAACTTCAAATGGCACATAACAGGTATTACAGAAATAGCAGTTTCTTTACCTACTACTAATCAATGGCACCACGTAGTTGGAACTTACAACGGATCAGAGCAAAGACTATACATAAATGGAATTCTTAACTTCACAAGAAGTGCAACTATTCAATTACCAGTTACAACAGATCACTTAGAAATAGGATCTAAACCTAACACTTTAGTTTCAGGAGACAGATTTAATGGAACTTTGGACGAAATAATGATATTTGCAAGAGCTTTGTCACCAAGCGAAATAACAGCTATGTATAACAATAATCAGTCAACACTTATTACAACACTTAATCATACGCTTAACTATTCTATGAACTACACATTTAGAGTATATGCCAGAAATGCCCAAGGCGCCTTAACTTTCGTTGATAGAAATTATTCAGTGTATGTAAGGCCTTACGTTAGTCAAGTACTTCCATTTAACGGCTCCTATGGAAATCCAGGAATAACGAATTTTACGTGCTATGCTAACGAATCTATTTTTGGATTGAAAAACGGGACTCTTTTCATTTACTACTCAAATGGTTCATTGTTATATCAAAACACAACAAACTTTTCAAGTATTGCTCAAAACTTTAGTTTTTCAGTTAACATACCTACTAACGACACTTATTACTGGTCTTGTCAAGCGTATGACAATTTAAACAATTTTTCAATTACACAAAATTATACATATTACATCGCCTCAGATAATACTATATTTAGTTGCGGAACTTTAGATACACCAAATAAAGAATACGTATTAGGCGCTAATCTTTCAACACCAGGTTCGTGTTTTTCCGTAATAGCCAATAATATTACATTAAATTGTAACGGAAACAACATAACTTTTGCACAAACACAACCCGGAAACGGAATATTAGCAAATAGTGTGACTAATTTAACTATAACAAATTGCATTATTCAACAATTAAACGCTACACTCAACCAAGTTGGTTGGATAAACGGTACTTTTTTCAACAACACTAACAATTCCAGAATAATAAATACAACAATCATAACAAGAGCCTGGAACGCTACAGGTAGTTCTTTTGTAAATTCGATTAGAAATTCTATGAACAACATAACTATCTCAACAACTGGAATTAACTCTTACGGGGTTCTTTTTACTTTTTCAAGCAACAATAACTCAGTAAATAGTTTGACATTTAATTCAACTAACAACTCTGCACACGGAATTTTCGCTAATCAGACATCATTTATCAATCTAACAAATAGTACGTTAGTGCTAACAGGTAATAACAGCTATGGATTCTATGCATTTCTAGGAGGGAATCACATTATTAATAATATAACTACTACCTCTTCAGGCAGAAACACCAGACCAATTATGTTTGATGGAACTATGTTTAATACTGTTGCTAATTCTAACATAAATGCAAATAACACTAATGCGTTTTTAATCATTGGGATATCCTCAGCTAATTATTTCGTCCATAACATAAGCAATGTTACAATAAGGAACTTGCCTGTTTTTTATTATACAGGCACAACAGGTTATTCATTGCCTTGTAACAGTACATCATCTATTAGTAATCTAAACGCTTCTATGATAGGTTTTGGTAATTGTAATAACATCAACGTCAGTAATATTAGTTCGATTGACGGTATAATTTTAGGTTTTGTAACAAATTCAAGGTTTGAAAATGTCACTTCAAACAGCATTGGAATTGGTATGATCATTTACCAGTCAAATAGAATTAACATAACTAATTTAAATATTTCAACAAACAGTACTTTGTCTGCTTCATCAGCTCTTCAATTCGAATATCAAACAAGTAACATAACAATAAGAAATGCGAATGTAGAGGTCAGAAATAACAATGGCTACGGGATATCTGGTTACGCAATGACTGAAAACTATTTCTATAATATGAGTATTCAAACATCAAACAACACAGACTCTTACGCCATTTATATTTCTTCTGCAAACTCAAATCTGTTTGAAAATATTTCAATTATCACAAATGGAACGAATAACCATGCCATTTTTTTCACAAGCGGAACTAACAGATTCAATAACTTTAGAAACTTTAACGTTACGACATACGGAAGTAATTCAGACGGCGCTTATTTATATTATTCATCATCCAATAGTTATAATACATTCACAAATTTCAATATTACGACCCAAGGAAGCTCGTCTCAGGGTTTAGAACTATTCAATTCGGAAAACAATACTATAGATAATACTAACATCACTACTTATGGAAGTTCCGCTTCAGGGATTTACATGAATGCAGGAAAATTCAATATTATTAGAAACATTACAATTAATACTTACAACTCATCTAGTTCTGGTATAGCTTTCAATACCAACGGAAATTCAAATAATTTCTCTAACATCACGATACTAACTAATGGAAGTACTTCATATGGAATTTACTTGTTTGGATCAAACAATAACGTATTCTCAAACATGAATATAACTAGTAACAACGTAACCTCATCACACATTTTCTTCTACACAGCAAACAATAACAGCTTGTTCAACCTCTCGTTTAGTGGACAAGCAATTAATCAAACTTATATAAGAGATGTTGGTGCTAATTTCTTAATTAACTCTACCAACATCAATAGAAGCGCGATTGGTTTCTTCCCAGGAGCAGCATCTACATGGAATGTAACTCTTCAATGGTACGTGAGATTAAACATAACTGATAACAATCTAAATCCTTTGGAAAACGTAAGTTCTAATTTCACTAATGCACTCGGCTTTAATGGATTATTTAACTTAACAGCCTCTAATGGACTAACTAACTGGTTGATATTAAACGAGACAGTTTATAGAGGAGCTGAAGGAAATATATCTTACAACGATTATAACTTCACTGCTAACAAAACAAATTACTTTACCAACTCAACCAATTCAACTATAAATGAAAGTAAGACTATTCACATAATATTGACGCCTTTTGGAATTTATTGTGGAATAGTTATTTCTTCTTCTTCGAACTTGACAACTAACTTGACATGTAACGGCAACGCGATAACTATAAATGGAAGCAATATTTCACTTGATTGCCAAAATTACATAATAAATTATTCTATGCTAACACAAGGATTCGGGATTAGTGTAAACGGCAATAATGTAACGATTAAAAATTGCATAATTTACCAAGGCAATACAAGCATAGCTTCAAGTCATGGAATCATATTTAATACATCTAATTTCTCAAACATAGAACTCTCAAACATAAGTGTTAGCAATAACTCAGTAGGGTTGTTGCTAATTAACAGCCACGGTGGGATATTTAATAATAATAACTTTACAACAGATAATGGTAATGGAATCAGATTTATAAATTCAGGTAATAACACGTTCACATTTACCTCAATAAACTCAATAAATGGTTATCACCTATTATTTGAAGACAATAGCTCTAATAACTTAGTTGCTAATAGCAGCCTAAGACCAAATAATTTGTACTCTGTTTATACGAGTAGCATATCAGGTTATTCTGGAAACAACAGCCTACTTAATGTCTCTAATATAAACACCACCAATACTACAGGTATAGTTTTTGAAGGTTTAAACGACAACAGAAACAATCTTAGTGTTCAATGGTATGTAAGAGTTAATGTAACAAATGTTAATGGGAACCCTGTTAGCGGAGCTAACGTTAATGCTAAATCAAGCCTTAACGAAAACTTTGCGTTAGGAAATACAGATATAAACGGATTAACAAACTGGTACGCTTTGAATAGATTCACTTATTTCCCAAGCTCTGTTGTTAACCATAACTTATACAACATAACAGCCACACATGGATCAAAAATTAATTCAACCTTGGCTAACATAACTGATAATCTGTTAGTATTGATAATCATACCTGCGAATTTACCTCCTATATTTGTAGCAAACAGCCACTACTGGAATAGCACATTAGGAGGCAAACCAACAGAGTTCAAGATTAATATTACTGACGATTTTGGCATAAGTGGTTATATTTTCGCATTTGACAATTGTACAGGAACATTTACGAATTCTACATGGATAAGCGCAAACAACCAAACAGTTTATGTAGTAACGCAAATAAGAATTCTGAATAATACAATAAATGACCTGACTAATTTGAGCCTATCTGAGGTGTTAGGATTAACAAAAAACACAAGTGAAGTTAATATAAATTCTCCTGTAACAATAAAAATTAAGTAGAATTGTCCTTGGTTTTTTGAGTCTTGTGTTGCTTTATCTTATAAGACTCTTTGTTTTGTGAATAATAGTATGGAGTATTAAGTGCCTTTGAATACGAAGTAATAATATAGTACATAAGCAAGATTAATAGTGAAACTGAAAAACCAATTATTAATCCGATAAAAAGACTTGACATTTTTTCTTTTTCATGGAAATCTCTTGATACGTACGACAAAGAGGGAGGTACGATATGTTTTTCAACAATAACATTTGATTGATTAGTGCTTGAATTTATATCTTTTTTTGATTGCTCTGAAGTCTGAAAAGGTAATTGTCTTTGGTTGTTGTTATTATTAGTTTGAGTTTGAATGTCCTTGTAAGGAATCTTTTTAAAGTCAATTGAATTCATGAACTCTTCCATCTCAGTCATTGATTTTGCTAAGTTACCTAATCTAAGTGCAGTCGTATTATCACTATTTGCTAGCAAGAACCTGAACTGTGTTTCGTAAACCTTTGCCCAAAATCCTTTGTATTCATAGTTCTTTAAATACTCTAACTTTTCACTTAAACTTTGATTAGTTTGCAAATCATTTGCAGTATCTTCTAAAGATTTAGCAAAAAATAAGTTAAATAAAGCCCCTAGGTAATCCTTTTTATTGTATGCATCATGTGCATAATAGTAATATTTTATAGCTTCCAAGTCTGAATATTTCTTTTCTAATAAGAAAGAATCTAACTTTTGCTTAAGTTTTTGATCTATTTCAGTAATGTTAACGTATTCCTTTGGTTTTTTTGAAATAAGGTAGTTTCCGAAAAGCGCTAAAGAATAACCGCACCAATTATATGCATACGCAACATCATATACTTTTACGAGCAGTTCTTCCTTGCTTGTATGTTCATTTATGTCCTTTATTTCTTCAAGCTTTTTAATACCCCACAAATATCTCGCATATATCCCTGTTAATAAATTCATGTGCTCCTTTAAGATCAACGTGTTTTCTCCAACGTTGTTATATACATTACACATGTGCTTTGCATCATTGACTAACTTACGATAATCATATATATCGCCATCATCTAATGCAAACTTCAAAACTATAAGATCTGAATCAAGCAAAAATAATTCGTTTCCTGCTGTATATAAATAGCCATAATCCTTCATGGTCTTGATGTCTTCTAATCTTTGTTTTAAGTATGCCTTTAACTTATCGTTTTTTTTATCATTAAAATTTTTCTCAATTTGAATGCTAGTTTCATTTAATTTGATGTTTATAACTTCAACAAAATAAAACAATGTTTCGTTGTCGTACTTGAAACTTGAAATATTGTCAAATTTAATTTTTTTATAAGAGACTTCTATTTGTGTTTTTGGTGATAAGAATTTTTGGTTTGTAAAGAAGCCATAAGCATCACTCAAGTTTTCTACTTCTATTATTTGGACTCTGTCGCTTAAATTTGTTGAAAAATATTTTTGAAGTAATAATTGATCAATAATCTCTAGCTTAGGGACCATGAAATATTTAACATGAGGATATAGTAATCTAGCCTTATAGTAATAGCCGCCAACAGGCAAAATTAGTCCTTTTACGGTTAAAGCGCCTGTAACTGCAGTATCTCTCCTAATCAGTTTATTTTCTAACTCTGCCTTTATTAAAATATAAAACCCTAAACCCCCAGATGGACCGGATATTGTATATGAAGGATTGCTTTTTCCTAATGATCTTAAACCAACAACGAGGTCACAGAATTTCCTAGTTTCGTTTTTGTTTACTTCTGAAGCTGCCAACTCCCAAGCTGTAACTATAGACTGAACAGTATCGCTTTTTACCCTACCGTTAGAAGAAAATTTGACTTTTCCATTTCCATTTACTAAACTAATTGATACTTGCATCGGCTCTCCGTAATCAACTACCTCTTCAATAACAAAAGGGCGCACTTCTTCGTCTTTGTAAGAGACAGAAGGTAAAACTATCGTATTAGGAACATCGTATGTGACGGGGCATTGGGAATAATTAAGTGCTAATAAATAAATAGCAATTATTGCAATTATTACATGATATCTCATCTTCATGATCATGATGTATAATTTAACCATTAAATCTTAAATATTATAAGTTGTATGAATATTCATGCATAAAAAGATAGAAAACTATATTAAAAAAATAAAATCATTAGAGATTCAAGGAGCTAGAAAGATTGCAAAAGCTGCTCTTAAATGCTTTGAGATTCAAGTAAAAACTTCTGAAGCAAAGAAAAGCGAAGAGCTTTATGCAGAATTAATAGAGCTCGCTGATTTGTTGGCAGAAGCTAGGCCAACTGAACCAATGTTAAGAAATACATTGAGACAAGTCCTGGCTACTTTTGACAGCAAGTTAGACATTAACCGTTCTAAAGAAAATTTTTTGAAAAACATAAACGAATTTTTTAAATTAAACGAACAAAACTTGCAGAAGATAGCGCATTTCGGCTCACAGCTTATAGGTGATGAGTTTGTTGTTTTGACTCATTGCCATAGCAATACAGTCATTGCGATATTAAAAAATGCTTACGATATAGGAAAAAAGTTCAAAGTCATATGCACTGAAACAAGGCCTAGAGGTCAAGGATACATAACAGCAAAAGAACTATCTGAACATGGAATAGACGTTACCTTAATAGTAGACTCTGCAATCAGTATGTATGCAAAAAAAGTAGATATCGCTATTGTTGGAGCTGATGCAATCACCGTAACTGGTGACTTGATTAACAAAATAGGTACCAGGCTTGTAGCGGAAATTTCTAAAGCATATTCTATACCTTTTTATTCAGCTGCAGAGCTATACAAATACGACCCAATCACACGTTATGGCGTAATGGAAAATATTGAGTATCGTAGCATCAAAGAAATTATTGGGAACAAAAAAGTAAAATACAAAGTAGAAAACCCTGCATTTGACGTAACTCCTAATGAATACATAAAAGGTTATATAACAGAAAAAGGTTTGATTTCTCCGCAAGTACTCATGCTTGCCACCAATAACTTTTTGGTTGAGAATCCTTTCTAAATAAATATTAAATATTTTTAAGTTAAGTTACGATGATTATTGATACACTGTGTGTGGTCTGTAATGGTGGAAGACAACGTTATAGCTAAAGAAGATAAAAATGGCAATAACAAAGAAATATTTCAACTCAATGCAAAAGTTCTTGACATAAATGCTGATGTGGACGTTGTGATTTTGAATAACATGTTTGCAAAATTTTATGGTATTACTAATTCATCCAAGGTTTTGATTAAATCAAACGGTAACGAGATTGCTGCATTGGTTGATACAAGTAGTACTCTTATAAAAGAAAATGAAATTGGGATATTCAAGAACTTTGCTGAAGAGTACAATATTTCAGACAACTCACTAATCACTGTCATGCTCCTTCCATTTGCCGAATCTATAGACCTGATTAAAAAGAAATTGAACAAAGAAGAATTAACAGAACAGGAATTTAAGATAATCGTTGACGACCTTATTAATAACAAAATTGGTCTAATAGAGGTCTCAGCATTTATAACAGCGCTCTACACCAATGGAATGACTGATGAAGAAATTTTAGGTATGACTAATGCTATTTTAAGTACAGGTAAAGCCCTTGACCTGAAAACAGATTTAGTTGTTGACAAACACTGTATAGGCGGAGTAGCTGGAAATAGAACTACAATGATAATTGTACCTATCATAGCTTCCTTAGGTATATATTTTCCAAAAACTTCCTCAAGGTCGATAACTTCTGCTTCAGGTACTGCAGACACTTTTGAAACAATTGCTAATGTTTCCTATTCTCTAGGCGAAATGGAAGAGATTGTTAAGAAGACTCATGGATGTATCGTGTGGGGAGGAAGTCTTAACTTGGCTGCTGCTGACGATAGATTGATTAAAATAAGGCACCCGTTAAAGCTCGATCCTGAAGAACTGCTGCTTGCGAGTATCTTGGCTAAAAAGAAAAGTGTTAATGCTAAGCATCTTGTTATTGACATCCCAATAGGTACTGGTGCTAAAATTGCAGATATCCACCAAGCAAAAAAACTAGGTAATAAGTTTGAAGTTTTAGGAAAAAGACTTGGGATAAATACAAAGGCTATTATCACAGACGGTAGTTCTCCCGTAGGCTATGGCGTTGGCCCTGCCCTGGAATGCCTTGACGTACTTAGAGTACTCGATAATTCAAAACACGCTAATAAGTTTTTAAGAGAGAAGGGTTGCTATTTAGCTGGCAAGCTACTTGAAATGATCGGATACTGTGAAAGAAACAAGGGTTATGAAATTGCTTACAAGACAATTGAAACAGGAAAAGCATTAAAAAAATTTAGAGAAATAGTCGCAGCGCAGGGAGGAAAAGAAGACATTAATGAAAATGATCTGCCAAAAGCAAAATATTCTGCACCATTACTTGCAAAGAACAAGGGCAAAATTCTTTACATAAATAACAGGACTATTTCACAAATTGCAAGAATTGCTGGCGCTCCTAATGATAAGGCAGCTGGCGTATATTTGTATGTAACTTCAGGTGATGTAATAAAACAGAACCATTGTATATTAGACATCTTCTCAAACAGCGAAACTAAACTAACTGCAGCTTTGAAATATGCAGAAAACAATCCGCCTTTGGTAATTAAGGATTTTATTGTTTAGTTAATCTTTGTATGCTTGTATTTTTCTTATCGCCTTAATAATGAAATAATTTTATTTACTATTCTGTTGAAGTAACTGTTAACCTGAAACACTTTCTTCGAATGCGTTTTAACGTAGTATACATCGTTTACACTAACCAATTTTTCACTATCGATTAGTTTTTTAAGGACATAATTAACTTGAAATACGGAGATTTTGTTTTTACTAGAGAATTCGACTACATTAAATTCCTTGCTCTTAATAATCTCATCAATTATAAGTTGCTCTAATACATCCTCTCTCAAATTTTCATAATCCATTAGCTTATTCTTAAGTTCAGATAATTGAGTCTCTTGCAAAGTAATTGTGTTTTCCAATACTGAAAATTTTTCTTTTAATGTCTTGTTATCGTATTCTAACTTTTTATTTTCGTTAATTAATTGATTGAGAAGTATAGTATAAGCCCCGTTTCTTATAAATTCTTCAGAACCAATAATGTTTAAGAGTTCTGAAAAAAATTCCCTGTTCTTAAAGTGGCTATCGGTTGACAAAAGAAGTATAACTGTATTTGCAACACTATAATATTTGTTGATAGGAAACTTGACTTGAATTGACTCTGCACTTACATTGTAAACACATGAATCTACCTCAAAAATAATTGAATTCTCATGCTTTTCATATAACCCCAGTTTACTAAATTTTTCATCAACTTGCTTTAAATCAAAATTGCCAAAAAGATGCAATACCTTAATACTGTCTAAATTATCCATTGACATCACCATACCAGTAGGAGATGTTTAATCACTTAATTCAATATCTACTTTGTTCATGTTATCCTCTTTTTCTTCTAATTCTGCCAAAACATTTACTATTACTTCATCGTAAATTTGGATCGATCTCAATAAAGATATAATTTGTGCTAAACTGTAACCTTTTTGCACTAACTTCCTCGCAACCTCCATAATAGAGACGTTCCTATTATGTAAATCCAAGTAATTCAATATGTCATTAATATCGTTATCCTTTATGCCGTTTTCCTTCAGTCTTCTTATTAGTAATTCTCTTTCTATTTGCATCTCCATAGCATCACCATATTTTATAGTATACCAAATTATTCCATCTTCACCTTCAACGCGCTTAACAAAAAAACTAATAGCGTTTTTCCCTACCAAAGAAATATTGCAAAAACATTTTCCTCTAGGCAAATTCCCGATCTTTTCTATTGTCTCTTCATCAATAAGCAGAGATTTAGCTATAAGCATACGTTCACTGTGAGATTGTAATTTAAATATAAAAAATGAAGAAAAATTAGAAAAAACGATATCGCCAAAATCTGCTAAGTTCTGTGACGCCAATACTAAATTGTGCAGATATTTTCTTCCTTCTCTGATTAAATTTTCTAATGTTTTTTTTCTTAGTAAACGCCATGCTTCATCAATCACAATAAAAGTCTCTATAGTATTATTGAACCTCATCTTTTGATAAACCAAATTCAAAACTATGTGAGAAAACAATATCCTTTGCTTTTCTTTTTCGATCATAGAAAAATCCAAGCACAATATTTTTTCAGATTTCAAGTACTCTTCTATGTTTCCAACGTTTTTGAACAAGCGCTTTAAATCTTCGAAATGATAAGACATTTTAGCATTGATCCGCTTGTCCGATTTACAAATTTTTATAAATTCGTTAAGGTCTGGCTTCTTCATTTTTTCCATGTAGTATTGATAGATTAACTCATGAAGTGCAACTGTTTCATCATTGTCTAATTCAGCTAAAACCGATAATATAAATACAGTATTTGATAAGTTTTCGTGTATTTCCTCAGGTTCTGGGAATATATCAAAAGAAAAAATGCTCATTTCTAGGACTTTCCCCTTAATGTCAGTTACCCATGGGACATATTCTCCAGTCCAATCAAATATAATTGCCTTTGCGCCTGAAAAGTAGGCCCTTGTTATGAAAGTTTTAACAAAATAGGTTTTACCTGAGCCACTCATTCCGAGTACGCAACAATGACCATTAGGATACAATCTTGAATTCCAAAATATTGGTACATTCTGATGCTCCGATCTGCCAATAAACACGCCGTTTTTAGAAGAATTAAAGAAAACTTCAGTAACATCTGGAGATAGCTGTTTTGGTAATACTTGTCTAGGTAGATCTTTACTGAATACTATATATTTATCAATTTCATAGAATTGAATCATACAAATCATAGCCTTTTAGTCTATTTGAATTTCCTGAAAATATACTGTCCATAAGTTTACTTACTATCTGGATTTTCGATTCGAGATTGTTTATAGACTCTACGTAGTCATTTGAAGCGCTTTCAACTATAATTAGATATCGAAAGTAATACGGCTTTTCACCAGAAGAAAGTCTATTAAGCAACGAATTATAATGAGAGATTTTTCTCTCCAAATTTGCGATGTCAAATGAATTCAGAGCCTTATTTTCATCTTCTAAAACAGATTTCTTGTGCTCTAATTTACTTCTCTCTTCTTTAATCCAATCTATGTATTGTGTCAGATTAAGCTTTTGTATCCTGAGCACTATCTTAAGTTCGAAATCTATTGAATTGATGATTTTTTCCAGAGCTTCAGCAGATACGCCTGAGTCTTTTAGAAAGCACTCTAAAACTGCTACACTAACAAACTCGCCATCTCTCTCATATGTTATAACATCTCTTTCGCTATTAAACCTGTAATGCCTGCTAATGCTTGTTATTACATAATTATGGATTAATTTTTTGTAATTTTTAATAAAGAAATAAACAATTAACAATAACAAAATACCTATAACCAGTTCAAGATAACGTGCAGATATTAATGTGATAAACAATAATACAACTCCAATCGCATAAAACAACAAATCGAAAATATTTCTATCCAATTTCATAGAATTCACTTTTCATTTATCTAAAAAAGTTTTCTGTTAGTCTGATGAGAGTTATGCCTTTGTACATAGATAGCGTCATGATCACTGTTAATGAAACTGAAACTACCAACAAAAGATAAGATGAAAAATATAGTAAAGATTCAACGTTGATCAGTAAGATCATAAGGTCTTCAGTGATAAATCTAATCTTTGCTGAATCATTTGCAAGTTGCTCTATTACTGCTTGATCGCCTAAATGTAGCTTAGGTAATAGAAGTAGATTATTTGATAATTCATTAATTTCATTACTATACATCACTAAATCATCAAGAATTAATGAAGAAAAGTATTCGATCGTTGAAGGCACAACTATAGAAATTGAAAAGGATAGAGCAATTAAAAAATTTCCGAATATCCTGGTTGGGAAAAATAATCTGAATATTATTCCAATCATTAAAAGCAAATCAATAACGGAAATCAATAATGAAGACGATATTTGCCTAAAAAATATTATAAAAGAATGCATGTTTGATATGTTTCTTACCTTTGTTTCAATAGATTGTAGCCCTAAAACCAGACCTTCAAATGGATTTATTGATATGTGATCGATATTAACATTTAATGAACTTATTTGTGCAATTTCATAATAGATAGAATTTGCTATCAGAGTAATATTAGAGACATAATTGCTTACTTTTTCTATACTGCAATTCGATGCTTTTATGGTTGTATGGTTCTCTTTTAATTCTAGTCCTTGAACGTTGGAAGGACATATAACTGTAAAGGAATGTAAAAAGTTTAACAAAAATACAAAGACGCCTATTATAGCTGCATTAATTATTGCTTGAAACAACTCTTCTTTACCAAAGTCCATTAATTGTTTATTTGAAAAAGCAACACCGATACCTAAGGATATTCCAGATAATAATATAGATATAGAAACTGCTAGAGTAGAAAGTTCCAACATCTACTTCACAATGAAATAAATCACTACTCTCAAATAATCATGGCTTCAGAAGATTGGTACTTGTGTCTCTAATCAACACTGCAGCCCCTGTAATTGCTGCTATAACGATTCCTCCTATAATCATCCCTAAACCCATTCCTTGAAGTCTACCTCTTCTGTCAGAAGGTTGAGAAAGAGAAATGCCATAAACAATTCCACCTAACAAAATCAAAATTAAAGAGACCAATAACGCAACTGATTCAAGAACAGTCTTCCAAGACATCAACAGAGTCTCTATAAAAGCCATACCATCACCTTCAATACTTATAAACCAACATATTATATATGAGTGGTAAAATATATAAACTAATGACGCTTTTTCTTTATCTTAGTTGTTTTTATTTGTTTTTACTTCATATTATATTCAGTTATTTGGTGATAGCATGAATTTTGAAATTCTAAAACTATCTCTTGGACACATTCTGAAAGCTGATTGTACTAAAGGAGATACGTTTATTACAAAACCAGGGGCAATTGTTTCGATTAAAGGCGAAACTTCTATTGAAAGTGTTTTACATGGAGGAATAATAAAAAGCGCTATGAGAATTTTTGGAGGAGAAAACCTTTTTTTAAATAAAGTAACATGCACATCTGAAAGTGCTCAGATAATACTAGG
>JAOAJI010000015.1 GCA_026414265.1 Microcaldota archaeon | reverse complement strand
ATCAAAAGTTTAATGTAGAAGTAAATTTAGTTCCTTCATATTCGTTTAAGACTAAACTTTTTGATTACTTATTTTATCTTTCGAAGTCAAAAACTCTCTTAAAAAGCGCCAATTTCGACATAAAAGTAATAAGCAAACAATAGGGCAGATGAGATGATTCAATCTAATCATCAAAAAAACAATCAAGTTATTTATAAAACTCATCATAACAGTAAAACTAAAAAATCGTTTATAGGTTGTTACTTGATTTTAAATGAGGAGATATCTAATCTTACGTCTGTAGACCAAGTAAAAATGCTCGTAGATAAAGGAATAGAATTACAATTTATACAATATCGTGTAAGAAACAAATCTTTTTATGAAATGGCAAAAGACGTTGATAAAATAATAAGGCTCATGGAAAACAGCAAAATCAGTACTAAACTAATAATAAACGACTACTTGAAATTAGCTACAGACCATGCACATGGCTTACATATAGGGGTTAACGATGTTCATTATGTTCATGCTATTTCTGAAATAGAAAACAGAGGAAGAGAGATAGTCAGAGCAGATCATCTACATTGTTCTTTATATGATAGCAGAAATTTTTTTCTCGGAATATCTGCTAATTCTTACGATAAGGTTATTGAGTATAATAGCACAGTGTTTGCAAACAAAATAGCATACATAGGTTTAGGACCAGTAGGATATTCTAAGTTCATGAGCCATATAACACCTATAGGTTTAAGTACTGCAAAGCAAGCTATTCAAAGCTCAGAAATACCTATTGTATTCATAGGCGGATTAAGGCAATTTTCATTGTATGATTTATTTTGTGAGCCTGTCCCTAATGGCATAGCTTTGATGTCTGCTGTTATTAAGCAGAACGAGTTAGATATCAGCGTATTAAATACGTTTATCAAACTTTATAACACGATTGAAAAACCAAAAAAGAAAGTTGATTTATATGACAACGAATAAAAAGTCAAGTAACAGCTTTGACTTAAGCTTATCTGAAAACATAAACAGTCTTAATCTTAAAATTGGCTTTTATTTCATTACTGATTCTACATTGACTAAACTTACTCATGTTGAACAAGTAGAAATACTTATTTCTAACGAATTAAACTTGAAATTTATCCAATATAGGGAAAAACAAAAATCAAAGGATCAAATGATTAATGATATTAAGTTGATTAACGAATTACTGTCAACAGTTTCTAACTACAAGAGACCAAGACTGATAGTCAACGATTATTTAGACATAGCTTTGGAACATGCCTCAGGTGTACATCTCGGTTCTGATGATGAACCTTTAGAATCTGCCATCTCAAAAATTCAAAATCATGGCAAATCCATAAACAAAGATTTTGTGATAGGCGTTTCTGCAACATCTTTTTCTGGTCTCTTAGAATTGCAGGAGAACTACCTTGAATTTATTTCTTATGTGGGTTTTGGACCTATTTATAAAACGTTAACAAAGAAGGACGCTGCTTCTCCTGTCGGCATTCATTCGCTGAAAGAATCCATGAAACTTTCAAAAATTCCAATAGTTGCAATAGGTGGTATAAACAAATCAAACTTAAGTGAAGTATTGGCGTGTTATCCAAACGGAATAGCTGCAATATCCATGGTTTTGAGTCATTCGGCAATTGACGTTGAAATTATTAAAAGAATCCAGAAATTCTACTCTCTGATTTAAAGTATTCAATATATAAAATATAGTGATTGATGAAAAAAATTCGTCAAAAGTAGTATGCTAACATTAACTTTATAAAATATGATTTAGGTATAACTACACAATAAGAATATGACTAATAACGGTGATAATGTGATTGATTTCGCTGTGTGTGCAGGTGGACCTGCAGGTACAGGTATTATTACTATTGGTGAAACACTGGGAAAACTATTCCAAAGAATGGGTTGGTATGTTTTTACACATGACAAGTACCAATCTATAATCAAAGGCGGTCACAACGCAATCTATACTAGAATCTGCGAAGAACAGATTTACGCACACAGGCACGACGTCGATATTCTCATAGCTTTGGACAAGTTGAGCATTGAAAGACACATAAACGAATTGACTGAAAAAGGCGTTGTTATCTACAATAAAAAAGCTGTTTCTGAATACAATTACTCAAAGACTGGCATAGGAATTGACTTTGAGGAAATGGCGACAAAGTGCGGTAATGTAAAGTATTCGAACATGGTGGCAGTTGGTTGTGTTCTAGCACTAATAGATGAATCTCAAATAACCTTGAATTACCTTGAAAAGATTTTGGAACAAAAGTTTGGGAAAAAAGGAAAAGAAGTAGTAGAAGGTAACATGAACGCTGTAAGAGCAGGTTACAACTTTGTCAAAGAAAACAACATCCATGTGGAAACTGCAAGAATTAACCCTAAGGACCAGAAAAATCATTTGTTTTTGACAGGAAATCAAGCGATAGTGCTAGGTGCAATAAAGGCAGGAGTCAAGTTATTGGCTCAGTACCCTATGACACCTGCAAGTTCGATATTAGACACAATGGCTTCTTATGAACTAGCTAAAAACATTGTTGTTCGTCAGCCTGAAGATGAATTGGCATGTATGAACATGATAGTGGGTGCTGGTGCTGCAGGAATCAGAGCACTGACTGCTACTTCTGGTGGAGGATTTTCTCTAATGGTTGAAGCCCTAGGTTTTGCAGCAATAGCAGAAGTTCCATGTGTCATAGTAGAATCTCAACGTTCAGGACCAAGTACTGGTATGCCTACACATCATGACCAAGCGGATTTGAGATTCGTGATGCATGCATCTCAAGGCGATTTTCCAAGAATAGTAATAACACCTGGGTGTGTTTCAGAGTGCTTCTATTTGACATACGAAGCATTTAATTTGGCAGAGAAGTATCAAACGCCTGTCATAATCCTTGTTGATAAGTACTTGTCTTCATCATTTCAAACAGTTGATTATTTCAAGATGGATGGTCTGAAAATCGACAGAGGGGCATTGTTATCTGATGAAGAAGCTGAAAGAGTTACAAATTATAAACGGTACTTGGTTACTGAATCAGGTATATCTCCTAGAATTATTCCTGGTCAGAAAAACGGGATGCACGTAGATTCTTCATACGAGCACGATGAAACAGGGTATACGACAGAGGATCCAATTGAAAGAGACAAGCAGGTATTGAAAAGAGCAAGAAAGCTCGAGAACTTCCCAGAAGAGATCTCCAGCCCTAAAATCTACGGAAATCCTAATGCGAACGTTGCTGTTGTCTGCTGGGGTTCGACTAAGATGCCTGCGCAAGAAGCCATTAAAATACTGAAAAAAGAAGGGATTGAAGTTGCTGTTGTTCATTATAGGTATGTTCTGCCTTTCCCTGTCAACAAAACTCTTCAAATACTCTCTAAGTACGATTACCTAGTTAATGTAGAGTGTAACTACAGTTCCCAATTCCATGGTGTTTTGAAAGAATTTACAGGAATTGATATACCTAAAGAAAACAACTTGAACAAATTTAATGGTGATCCAGTTCATCCTATCGAAATTGCTAACAAAGTGAAAGAAATCTTAAAGAAAAAGAGTCTGACAAAAAGGCATAACATGTTTATTGAATCAATTGTAAACAAATAAAAAAATCCCGAGGTGGAATTAAATGGCAACAGTTGTAGAATTAACATCAAAGAATTTTAATCAATGGTGCCCTGGCTGTGGGGATTTTGGAATACTCACAGCTTTCAAGAACGCTATATCTCAGCTAAGTCTTGATCCAAAGGACGTTCTAATGGTTTCTGGAATAGGCTGTTTTGGAAAAATTCCTCATTATGTAAATGTTTATGGAATAGAGGCTTTGCATGGCAGAGCCTTACCAGTTGCTCAAGGTGCTAAATTAGCGAATCATAATTTAAACGTCTTTGTTTTTCTTGGTGATGGTGATGGTTACGGAATAGGTTATGGGCATTTTGTTCATGCATGTAGAAGAAACATGGACATGGTTGCAATAGTTCATCACAACGAAGTTTATGCATTGACTACTGGTCAGACATCGCCTACAAGCCCTAAAGGCTGGGTAACGAAAAGTACACCTAACGGAAACCTTGAACTACCAGTAAATCCTCTGGCTACTGCTATTGTATCAGGAGCAACTTTTGTTGCAAGAGGTTATGCTGGAGACATAAAACATTTGACAGATTTGATAATAGCAGCTCACAATCATAAAGGGTTTGCTGTGATTGATGTTTTACAACCTTGTGTTTCATTTAATCCACAGCATTCTTATCAATGGTATCAACAGCACGTATACAAGCTAGATGATTCAAATCACAATAAGCGCGATTTCATAGAAGCAGTGAAGAAAGCATCAGAATTAGGTGAAAAGATACCTATTGGAATATTTTATGAGACTAACGATGTACCGACTTTGGAGGAGCAAATACCTCAAATCAAAGAAAAACCATTGGTTAAACAGGATATATCTAATGTAGATATAAGCGATTTACTTCAAAGGTATCTATAAGTATCTTAGTATCTATAAAATTATTATATGTCAAATATTAACTAGGTTTTACTCCTAAATAAATATCTACAACAACAAATTTGTTGTCTGGTTTAAGTGGCATATATATACTTCTTCTAATACTTACACTCATATTAGTTGAAGTAGGATAATCTATGTTTTTTCTGGTAACTATGTTTGAATCATTGGCGATTACAAGAATACCTATATTAAAAGGCAGGGGCATTATAGTAGAATTTATCGCATTTATTGAGTTTTGAATAGTAACTTCTTGTATGTCGCTTTTCCTTTTAAGTTCTTCTTCTAAGTAACTAGATAATTCTAATCCAAACACATGTATGTTTCTGTCCTCAAACTCCCTGTACTTGCTCACATACGCCCATTGATTAAGCAAAGAAGACAATGCAAGGATAAATATTATTGTTGCAACAAGTGCATCAAAACTCAAATATTGTCCCTTTAGTTGATTGAAATTAATTTTATTCAAATACCTTTTCATGATATCATCACTTACGAACTTCTACATCAAAAAAATTACCAACAGGAACTGTGTGTATTGTAATTACAGAATTTGATAAAGGGTCTATTGTAAGGTTTTGATTACTTATATCTCCTTGCAATTTTATTAAAGCTAAGTTGCTAATAGTTGTGAGGTTTATTGTTTTTCTATACGTTATTCTATTTTGTAATTCTATCACATCTATGTCTATGTATTTTTGAGTTCCAGTAGGACTTTTTGAAATGTTTACCAAATAATTTATATCGGCTAATTTTGTTGGAAGTACTACAGATACATTTGTTCCAGGATTCAGCAAAGCCAAATTTATTCCTCTTGCTATAGAAGTTTGTACTATCTCAGCCTCTTGCATAGCAACGGTTTGTGATGTTTTTCTAATATTCTCAAAATAATAGCCTATACTGATGAGGAAAACAACTAAGAACACTGCTAAAAAAACTAATAATTCAGTTGCAACTTGTGCTTTTGCATTTAATAGTCTATGATTTAATTCATTTATGTTCATACAAACCACATTAAGTGATTATGTTCACATCTACACCTTCTTTGCCTGAACTGTCAAAAGTCTTGTTCATTATCACTTGGTAAATCCCCCCAGCTCCATCGAATAAGAACTGGCGTGATGCAACTGATGAGGGCATTGAAGCTATACTAACTGAACTAATGTTTGATTCGCCATATGGTGTTAACATTGTGAATGTGATTTTTGTCAATCTCTTTTCACTACTTCCAAAATTTTCGAAGTAAATATTTTTTGTACCTTGTGGTATGTACAAAACAAAGTTTGCACTTGAATTACTTGGTCTAGAATCTATTTCATACATCCGTTGAGCTAATACTTTAGCTGCTATTTTTGCATGAAAAATGGTTGATTCATCATTAGTGTTTTTGCTCATAATGTAAATACCAGCAATTGTTGGTATAACTAATACTAAGAACAGTGCTACTAACAATGCTGTTTCTAGTGATGCTTGTGCTTTCTTTGATAATTCTGAATCGAGTTTGAAATTCATGTCAATCACATTCATATTGATTATTGTCACAAGCTATTTTTTCAAGGTTTTGTATCACGTCAAACCCACTACCTGTTAATCTACTCGTATTTAGGGAAAATTTTTCATACGGGTTTTTGCTGTTGATATCCTTCATAGAACAAAAAATATAGTTAGTGCACCCTGGCATTCCTTTAATCCTTTTTATTATGTTTTGGTCTGGTTGAGTAGTATGTTTCTTGTACTTATCCACAGCATTATCTATATTCCAATTGTTTGGATTTATTATATTTCTGAAGTAGTCGTGGCTTATGAACCCTCCTACGCCCATACTCCTACTACTTGTTAATTCAGGATTATACAACCTTTGAACAAAAGAAGCAAATTTATTTGAGCCATTGAAATAGAGTCCATAAATTAGAGAATATCTGAGATTAGAAATATTGTATACCTTGATAGAGATATCACTTAGATCCCTTGTAGGTGTAGTAGTACTTACCTCTTTCCATGCACTTAAATTACCTATTTCTGTAGTTATTAAAACATATTGATTAACATATGAATCAAGATCAACTCCATAAAATATGTTAACTGCTTCTACAGGCGCATAGAATACAAAATCAGTCTTTGGATAGACTTTCTTAATTGTCATGTTCACACAAATTTTGGTTATGTTAAAGTGTGGTAAAAATATTGTAGTTGTTTCTGGTTGATAGAAAGTACAAGGTGCTGAAGTGGCGGTAGAACCAGGTTTAAAAATTGAGCCTGAAGAGACAATTACATTTTTCTTGATCGCTATACCTGCAGAGTAATACACTAAACCCCATGTCTTGTTTCTGTCACTAGGATCATTAAATAAATTTAAGAAGTTCGTCATTTCAGAAACTGTGGAAATGTAGATTGTCTTGTTAGAAAATTTTTCTAAGTATTGCAATATCACATTCTGGTCAATGATGTTAGAAGACATCCCAACTAACGTACTATGAATATCGCTGTATTTAGTAACGTTTCCATAACTAAATCCTTTACCATACGCATCTGGAAAAGTAGAATCAGATAGCAGATTAACTTTGAGGTCTTGTAATGATGATATTCTACCTGTGTTATCGAAATAAATTTTTTTAATATATGGATTGTTACAAATTACATCGCTACTCCCAACTGAGCATCCCTTGGCTTTCTTTAGTTCAATTGTTGGTACTGGATCGATCAAGTTTTCTATAGTCACATTAAATTTAATTTCACCTGACTTTCTGATTTTTATTTGGCCGTCAAGTGAACTAATATTGTATGTGTAATTGAAGGCACTTTCTACTGTTTTGAAATCTATGAATTTGGCGTCACAATTAGTAAGTGCCATTTCAAAGTTGAAGCCAGATTCTTTCAATGAGTCATTGTAAGCATTTATGTATCCCACCAATACGTTCTGCCATTCGTTATTTACCTTGTTTTTTAGTGAATTTCTTGTAGTTCCTGAGAAGGATATTTGTCTATTACAACTCTTATGAACATGATTTAACGTAAAGTTCATAAAATCTGATTCCATCCACTGTTCTGTGCTTCCAGGAGGAAATTCCAGATAGCTGTTATTGGCAATCCATTTTGTTATGTTTGCCATCGAATTGATAACAGAAGCTTCAAGCATTCCTTTTATCTGCATGTCTGACTTCTCGAGCATACTTTTCTGGACTAAATATTTGAGGAATTCTGCGTTAGCCTTGCTTCTTGTTGCATTCAGTTCATGCCAAACAGCCAAGTCATATACAAATAGCATTAGAAAGAATACGACAGTGATACTTAAAACAAAGCCTCTGGTTTTGTAATTTTTTCGAAGGTTTAGCATTTTAAACATACACCTTTATTCTGATCTTCTTTGAAGGGTCATAAATCACGGCAAAATTGTAACCATCCAAAGTTGGAGGGGAAACACACACATACTGAGAATACATTAAATCGTCTCTAGCAGGGTAAATAGGAATATACTGCTGTAGGTCATAGCTTGCCATGTGCTTGAATTCTTTTGAGTTGTTGTAATGCAATGTCCTATTGAAAAGAACATGAGTGCCTTCTCCAATAGATGACACATTAGTCAGTATCGCATGGTACTTGTATGGTATTGTTCTATTCATTAAACCAGTTACATTCTTTTGAATGTCTGGTTTATCCAAATTTCCTGCAAATATCTGAACAGCGCATTGCTTGTTAATTACCAATCCAGAATCCACATAGCTGCAATTGTGGTGCATCAACCATATTGCAGTGTCATAGGCCATTAAGTATGATTGTAACATATAAGGTGCATTATCCTCTCCTATTTGAAAAGCTGAATAAAGTATAAGAATACTAAAAACAACTAACAAGAGAGCGACAAATGCGTCTAATGTGAAAATATATCCCCTAAAGTATCTCTTGTTATTTACTCTTAAGCTATTCATTCTAACAATCCTTGCATTTACTCGGTTGTTTAATTTTTTTGACAACTGATAATTATAAATCAATTAGAAATTAAAATACTTTCAGTTAATTTGTATAAGTATTTGTCAAGGTTTTCTGTATGGATAACGTAAAACTTAACAATGAGCTTAAAACCGCAAAAAAGAAAATAACAGCCGTTCTCGGCGGGAGCTTTGACTATATTCACAGAGGCCATCTGGCAATTCTAGAAAGGGCTTTATCTTACGATTTTGTTCACATAGGGCTAACTAGCGATGAATTCGTCTTAAACAATAAAGGCAAGTTGAACAGATCTTACGATGAAAGAAAAGAAGAACTTGAGAAAGTTCTTGGTTTGCAAAAACATAAAGTTAAAATTACTAAAATTGATGATGCCTATGGTTTTGCTGTCTCTGAACCTAATTTAGATGTTATTGTTGTTTCATCAGAGACTCTTGAAAACGCAAAGAAAATAAACATGTTAAGGCATTCAACAGGCTTAAAACCTTTGATAATCGATAAAGTCCCTTTAGTATATGGTCAGGATCTAAAAAAAATTTCATCGACTAGTATAGCACAAGGAACAATCGATAAAGAAGGTAAAAGACTTAAGCCTTTACTTGTTTCTGTTGGTTCAGAAAACCCAAACAAAATAGAGGGAACCAAGATAGCCATTAAAGAGATGTTAAAGATTGATGTAGAGGTTATCCCTAAACATGTTCCAACGTACACAAAACAACCTTTTGGTGAAGAAACAATCGAACTGGCAAAGCATAGAGCTATCCAAGCGTTTTCTTTTTCGCGTAATTTAGATTATTCCGTAGGAATCGAATCAGGAATTTTTACATTATCAGGACATTCCTTTGATATAGCAGTTGCATCTCTATACGATGGTGAACAGTTTTATTTAGGGACTTCTATGGGATTTGAGCTCCATGAACAAATTCTTGAAAAAGTTCACATGGGTTCTGAATTGGGAAATGTTATAGACGAATTAGCAAAAACAAAAGATTTAGGGAAGAACGAAGGTGCAATTTCTTTTCTATCACAAGGCAGAATGAAAAGAATAGAAATGAATATTTCAGCTGTTAAATGTGCCTTCATCAAAAAAATATCTGAGATCGTTATGGACAAACATGAATTACTCTAATAATTAATAAGTAAGTGGTTACTTTCAAAAATATATCCATTTTAAATTTTTTCTAGTTAACATCTACAACTACATTACATCATGGCTGTTATACGTGTGTTTATCATGAACAACCAAACAAAAGCTAAAGTTTATTATTTTTCTACTTTGGCTATTATGTTTTTTATTACTCTATTAGTTTATGTAACTCATGCTGATAAACTAAATAAATTAGACTTTCAAAAAAACAGCAACATAGATGACGTATTCAGAAACTACTCATTAAACATAACTTTAAATGAATTAAACGAATCTACAGAAAAACAACAAATTATATTGTATTATGGAGAGACTTGTGCATTTTGTAAACAATTAGACGAGTATATAAAAAGTAATCAAATTGACAAAAAACTGATCATAGTTCATAAAGAAGTTTACTTCAATAAAACAAATGCTCAAGAACTTATGTTAAAAGCTGATGAATGTAACTTAGATAAAAGTAATCTTGCAGTGCCTTTCTTATATCACAAGGGTAAGTGCTATATAGGAATTAATAACTGCATAAAATACCTTAATGAATTGTTAAACAAAGCGTGATAACACAAAAAGTGATTTTATGAAAATTATTCTCGCTATTTGTTTAATTTTAATTTACTTATCTATAAATTTCGCTGTATGTCCTGTTTGTACAGTTGGTGTGGCTGCTGGTTTGGGCATATTGAAAGAATACGGAATAGATGATTTAATAGCAGGTTATTGGCTTGGTGCATTAACACTATCATCTGCTTATTGGCTGATAGATTGGTCTACAAAAAAAGGCATCAGATTTTTCTTTAGAAAAAAAATAATCACAATCTCTATGTATGCTATATTTGTATTACCTCTATACTTCATGGGATTCTTTTTTCAGCCATTTAATACGATATTCGGCTTTGACAAATTGTTAGTAGGTATTATAGTAGGTTCAATAGTGTTTCATATTTCTGTCAAATTCTATGAAAAAATAAAAGAATTGAATAATGGCCATGCATTATTTCCGTATCAAAAAGTAATAACGCCTTTGATTTTTTTGGCGTTTATAAGTGTTAACACTTATATACTTATGGCAGTATATGGTCAATATGTACTTTAGGTTGATGCTATGGATAACGTATCTGAACAAGAGGTTAAAGAATTTGTAGAGAAAGTAGAGAAAATTTCAAAAGAGAAAAAAATAGATCTATCGTCTGACGAGGACTTGAGCATAGGTATAATGAACCTGATAAGCATAGAGGAGCATTTGTTCTTTACTGCACAGAAAACAGGTAAAGATCATTACTATGAAATGCTGTACGAAATACGAGAGATGAGAAAAAGGCTTTTGAAAAAAATAATAAAACAATACGAAGGAGAAGTCTGGTGTATAAGTAAACATTTGTTGGCTTCTTCTATGCGATTGATGGAAGTTGGTACTAAAGCACTAAATAAAGGAAACGTTAATGAAGCAAAAGAATATTTCAATGATTCTTACATGCTGTATTCTTTATTTTGGGCGCTTAATCTCAAAGTTGTCTCTTCTGAAGAGATCAAAACAAATGTTAAATTAAACATTAATAAAGAAGACGAGGACTGTACAGAGCCTATCAAAGAAGAAATTCAATTATCAAAAGATATTAAAAACGTAAAAAATGTTTCAACTTCTCTATCAGCAGATTCTTCTAAATCTCCATCTCAAAAAAACGAACAAAAACAATCGATTTTCTCAAAAATCCAAAATTTGGTTAAGAATACTTTAGACTGCTGTATAGAATAAGTGGAAATAATTATAAGCTACCATCTACCTGAAGCCCCTCCCCCTCCAGACCTTCCTCCTCCAAAACCTCCGAAACCAGAGCCTCCGAATCCTCCTCCTCGTCCTGAACCCCATCTACTAGAACTTCCTCCTCTATATCTACCGTAACTGCTGTATGGGCTGTATCTTCCACCAGGTATACCAAAGTGCCTTATTGCCAAAATCATGATTACAAGAAATCCAATGGCAAATAGAATTAGTATTAAAGTTGCCCAAAAAGGAGGGTTTTGTGGTTCTACATAAATGACTTGGTTAACGTCTTTTTTTGTAATTATACTCACTATTTCGTTAATGGCTAATGCTATTCCAACATAATAATTTCCTTGTTTGAAATTAGGGACCATTAGCTCGTCTATGATTCTTTTGGCTCTTCCATCAGTTATTATTGGCTCCAAGCCATAACCTACTTCTATTCTAATCTCTCTTTCGTTCTTTGCTATCAATATCAATAATCCATTGTCATTTTTTTTACCTATCTTCCATTTCTCGAACAAATTATTTGCAAAATTCTCTACAGTGTCTCCCTCTAACGAATTGATAGTAACAACAGCTATCTCTATTGTCAAATTCTTTTCTACATCTCTTAAAGCATTTTCCAAAGTTAATTCTTCTTGCTGCGATAGCATGTCTGCGTAGTCATTTACAAATCCCTTTGGCGTAAGTTGTTCTACTTTTTCTGCTGAAAGTGTTTGAATAAGTACAAGGCAGATTAGGAAAAATGACAAAAGTTGTAATTTTAATGTTTTAATCACTGGAACACCTTCGGAGCAGTTTTAGCTTGTTCATTCTGTACTTTGAAGTATTCGTAGTCTTTGAAATTAAACATGGATGCTATTATCGATGCAGGGAAAGATCTTTTTGTTGCCATGTATGCAGATACCGCTTCGTTATACCTGTTTCTTTCTACGTTTATTCTGTTTTCAGTTCCTGCCAATTCAGCCATCATCTCTCGGAAATTTGCGTCTGCTTTTAACTGAGGATAATTCTCTACAACAACCATTAATTTAGCTAAAGTGCTTTCTAATTGATTTGCTGCTTTCACTTTGTCTTCTATTGTTGAAGCTTGTGCCTGCATCTGCCTGGCTTTAGCAAATTCATTCAATATCTCTCTTTCGTGAGAGGCATAGGCTTTTACAGTGGCTTCTAAATTGGGAATCAAGTCAAACCTTCTTTGGTAGGCGCTCTCTACATTTCCCCATTGTTTCTTTACAGTTTCTTCTTTTGCCACCAAGTCGTTGTAAGTAAACATGAAGAAAAGCAGAGGAACTGCAACTAATATTACTAAAACTATTCCGATTATTAGGCCTATTCCAACTTTTTGTTCAAGTCCCATCATAATCTACCTTGTCGTTACTTAATTTGTCAATAAAATTATTAATGTTTTTCCAATGACTCCCTTGCCAGTATCTTTTACTACAGCTCTTGCAAATAAAAATCTCTTTGTTTTTGATATGGTGATTTTTCACGTATTCTGGAATAATCTCGTCTTTTTGAACTTCATTAGTTGTCATTTTTCTTAATATACCATTACAAACGGTACATCTTGTTCTGTTTGGAAATTCAATCGTCAAATCGAATTCCTTAATCAAATTTCTTAATATCGTTGTTCTGTCATTTCCAAGAATTAAGTAAGCTTTAATATCTCTTGCTATTGCTTGTTCATACATTTCTTTATCTTTCGTTAATAGAATTCTATTGGTTTTGTAAGCAATAGTAATTATTTCATCATCTTCTTCAGTTTTAGGAAATTCCGTATCTATTCCAAGTATTCTTAACCATCTGCAAATATCATAAAGCATTATGTCACATAAAAACTTTTTTGTATCAGGCATTGCAAATCATGTTTAAGCCTTCATATTCATCAGAAGTTAACCTGAAATTAAACTTTGTGTTTTTCGCGATTAATTCTTCAGGTGGATAAATAAGAGTAAGTTCTCCATAGTAGAATGGCTCTTTTATTTCATTTATTTTTAGTAAAGCAGGTAATCCTATACTGTCTGCATTAAGTATCAGATTATATACGTTACCTGCTCTATCATAGCGACATTTTAAAATAGTTATGTCTGCTAATGTCAGTGTCGGTTTAGTCTCACTTAAAGTAGGTACGGTGGCTTGAATATACGGGGCAGCATATGTAGGTGTATTTTCTGAAAAGACCCACGGTGGTACTAGAAGTAAGCCTATCAAATACAAAACTCCTAGTAATACCAAAGCGTTTTTTATCATCTGCAGTTTCAGTTGGATGTGATTCTTGGTTATAACTGATTCAAAGTCGTCAGATCTAACAACCTTAACACTACGCTTAGCGTTTTTCATGTTAACAACCCTTTTAATAACACAATTTTAATGTTTATAAATCTACAAGTTTAGATGGCACAAGAGGTGATGTTATGTTAAAGTATTTTGCCTATGGAAGTAACCTTAAATTAGATCATTTAACAAAAAGGATAGAAAGACAAGAGATAATAAAACCTTCTTTTGTAGCAGTTTTAAACGACCATAAACTCATATTTCCAAGATATTCTCGTTTATATAATGGCGGGGTTGCCAGTGTCAAGCCATCGCCAAATAACGTCGTTTGCGGCGCAGTGTTTGAACTAACAGAAAAAGAGCTAAAAAAATTAGACCGTTATGAAGGTTTTCCTTCCTTTTACACGAGGAAAAAGATCAGAGTCATGGACTTGCATGGAAACTACCACGATGTCATAACGTACATCGCAAACGAAGAAGGTAACTATCAACCATCGAGACTTTACTTGGACATCATAATCCAAGGAGCAAAAGAATGTAACTTGCCAAAAGAGTACATAGCTAAGCTTGAGCAAATTGAGACCTGTGACACTAAATAAGCTTAAAAATAAATATTTTGCTAGAAACGTATGCTTAAACAAATCGATCAAAGGACCGTGTCAGATAATAAATCTGAATTTAATGCTGATGCAATTATTAAGGAATTAGAAAATATCCAACAATATGATCAAAATACCATAAACACATTAAGAAGAATCTTTAATCAAATTAGACAACACATCTCACCTACAAATATTGATAGATTAGAAGTATTATCTCAGTTCTGTAGAACATCTTGGTTCTTTCTCCATTACGTCAAACCAGAAAATAAGTTTAATGATGATATCACAAACTTCTCTCGTGAAGTATTGGATTATCTACTTAGAGTGCTTTCTAGCTCTGATTTTTACAATTTTAATAACGGTGATACATATGATAATCAAAGGTTGTTTACTGATACTTTTTATGAGGTTTTAGACTTGAGTAGCCTAATTTTTACTTTAATTAATGATGAAAGAAAGGCGCGTACTTTTATTGACATTTTAATTCGTAATCAGCACAATATAACCCAATCATCTTTATATACACCCTCGCGTTTTTCAGAAAATTTATTGGGTATCGTAAATATTGCTTATACTACAAATGAGGCAAAACAACAATTTCTGCTTAGTCTGCTTGAAAACCTGAAATATGATTTGCTACTAAGTATGATCAATAACTTACTTGCTGATAAGCAGTTTTGGGAAAACTCAACTGAATTAAAAGGGATATTTGCTGAAAGTCTATTTCTTCAAATTTTTGATCATTATAAGCATGCTTATAATGAGCATAATGAAAATTTGAAATTCTTGTATTCTCAAATTATTAACCGTTTAATTGAAGAGAGTCAAGAGGCAGTAGACAACATCGTAAGAATTCTTAAGAGCGGAAAAAAAGACGACATAGAACCTTTGATTGACTTGTTGGAAAATGTCAAAGTTTCTGAGCTTAGAATAAAGAGCCATACTAAAACTAATTTAGAACAACTTGTTTCTGTAATTAAAGATCTCTTTGCCGATGTTTTTATTAATAGAAAGATAAATCTAAATTCTGAGTCGCAGAAACTGCTTTTACTAAAAAGACTATGGGTGGAATCTACAGGCACTATTTATGAGTTCATAAGTAACTCTATTTTAAGGAACTGTTCTGTTGAGATGATGGCCATAGCATATGGCTATATGTTAAATATCGTAGTTGAAAAGGATATAGATAAAGTGATCGATTTTTTTTAAAAGAATTACAAAGACGTTTCTCTGGCAAAGAACTTGCTGATGTAACTTATAATCTTTTTTATTTAGTAAAGCCAGAGTTTAATTTATTGGTTGACTACTTATTAAATAACTTTGACAAATTGCCAGAAAATTTAAAGGCAGGAATTATATTTTTTCTGTTTGAAAATTATCGTGATTTTTTTAAAAGAAGTTACCAGAATCTTCAAAGTGAAGAATTAGTTTTGGAAGAAAGATTAGTTAAACTATTTGATAAATTATTAGATGGGATTAATAGTAATGTTGAATATTATAGTTTAGCGTGCGCGTATGCTTGTGATAGACTTAGTTTCGCTGGATTAAATTCATCTTTAGCTTTCTATTCTATAGATGCAAAAAATAATGACCAGGTTAGTAAACTAGAACATGATTTACGATCTATTGGCTTCACGCAGATTGAGTTGAATTTTTTGAGATTAAGGCTTCAATCTCAAAATGATAAATTTTCAATTCGCAATTTCGAATTTGTTGTATCTTCTGAAGGTAATGTTCGTATTTTTCGAGAGTTAAGAAAAGAATACTTTCAGAAAATAGAAGAATCTAATGGCTCTGCTGCTGGGCATCTTCACAGAACGCATGGTATAAATTTTTTTGGAAGGTATACGTTTCAGCTGCTGAAAGGTCAATTAGAAACAAATTACGATAATTATGTATTGGTGGTTAGCAGTAATTTGTATGATTCTGATCACAACGGTGCTTTTTATAATTCAAATAGCGAGTATGAAGAATTTCTAAGAGCTGGTATAGGTGTGGTTTTGATAGAGGCATCTGACGAATCATCATTCGAGAAGTTAGTTGAAGATTTTTCTTCACGCAACAAAGATAAGACTGCTCATGCATTGTTTTTGCAATTTCATGGCAACGAAAGAACAGCTTTCTTTGGAACTGAAAAAAGTGAATCATTAACAATAGATACTACGGATAAGGACTTGGCTCAATTTATAAAAAGTATATTAGCACCTTCAGCCACTATAGTTTTTAGGTCTTGTTCTACAGGTAAAGAATTAGCCGGATTCATACATGTTAATACAGGCAATATTAAAACAATTGCACCTCTAGGAGATACTGATATACAGGATATAAGCAACGTTCAATTCCAAGATAAAGATAAAATCCTAAAATTTTCAGTGGTGTATTATCATCCACATGTAATATTTGAAAGTAATAGAAGTCAATAGAATCAAGAGGCTCAGAGCTGATAATCAAATTTTAAATGTACATGTTTCATTTAACTATTAATCATATAACTTCTAGTTCTCTGTAAAATTTGGATCGTATACTTTGATTCCTTTTAGATTCCCAAAATTCTTCAAAATCTAAATGCCTACCGTTATTTTTAAAAAACAGCGCTATATCGTCAAAATCTTCTTCATGCTTTTTGGCTTTATAGAAATTGAGATAAGACTTAAAAACATACTTGATTAATCTTCTAACTCGCTTTACAAATTTAATATGTTCTTTTGATTTTAATTTGATCAACTCTATGGCGTTTTTATACCTAACTTTTAATAACGGAGACAATTTTTTCCAGATGAAATTCAGAACATGCCATACTATATATGAGTGTTTTTTCTTACCTTTAGCCTCGTTTTTAACTTCTTTCATTAAAAAATGGCCAAAGAGATAATTGTTTATCTTTTTGTGATCAATATCTTCATAACTAAATATTCTGTCATAGTTAGTACGTTCAAATAACTTCTCTTTTCCTTGTTTGAGAATTGCAGGATCTCTCTCTATAGATGTGAGAATCTGTGCAAGTTCTATCATTTGAATTGTATGAAAATAATCTATGGAATTATTAACTGTATTTAGACCTCTTTTTGTAACATAATTTATCTTCATCTGGCTAAATATTCTTTTTAGATAAAGCTGAACAACATCGTTGCTCTTTAAATCATATGATTTTATGTTGTTTTGAAAATTGTTTGCATGTATTATTTCATCTATGAATTTGTCATCACGGTTACTATTACCTACACATATTATTTTTAAGAGCACATAAGCATTACATTCGTGAGTATTTAAAAAATCACTAAGAGCCTTAGTAGTCTGTAAACCGTTAATAATCTGTGGATTTTCAATTATTAGCTTGTTATTTTCTTTGTCCAACTCTGTTTTGTCGCATAGCATGGTAATTCCATTATTGTAGTACCAAAATCGCAGCTGCTTTGTATGTAATGTTTTCTTTATTTCTTTATTCACTTTCGTCTTTTCACCTAACCACGATCTGACGTTTTTGGCAAAGAGTTTATCACCAACTTTCCTATAAATTTTTACTAGTTCATTGGCTCTGCACGTAACAATCCACGATTGAATATCTTGATTTCTATCGTTCACTTGAATATACCCTTCGCTTCCAAACTCATTGTTCGAATCTAAACTAATTTCAAATTTTCCTAATTTATGAACAATTTCTTCTAAATACCTTTTATATTCAGTAATTATTCTGTCGTAATCGTAGATGTGAATGAATACTTTTTTACCTTGTTCTAATAGTTCTTTTTCTATAATTTTTATATCAGAATTATCTTCGTTTATTTTAGCGGTAGTTACGAAATATAGTTTTAAAGTATAATCTTCGCTGATCAAGAGATCAATAGCTTCTTTTAAATCCTTTGCTATTTCATATTGAAGACCACTAAAGAATAGATCAAGAGATTCGCTAGAATCATTAAACAACATCCTAGCTAAAAATGCAAATGAAGTGACAGCATCTCTTCTTTCGTGTCTTACGTGGTTTTTGTGGTATTTTCCTTGAAGTACATGAACGGACTTGTTATTTTTATCTATGTAAAGACAATCGATACCCTTATCGCTCAAATTTCCTTTGTTCCTTTTCACTTCTTTCTTAGCTTCTGAATCTGAGTCTTCAATTAATATTTTGAAAGCTAGTATAAGAAAAGCTTTATCATCTTCAATTCCATGATTATTGTTTTTTATTATTTCTACTTCCTTTTTTAACCACTTAAAGATTTGATCTTCACTAAGTTTATTCATGATCTCTTGATTAATAATCTTAAGTTTTTTTCTCATGATTTTGCAGGGGGAGGGATTTGAACCCTCGAACCCCTTTGGGATTGGATCTTAAGTCCAACGCGTTTGACCAGGCTCCGCCACCCCTGCATAGAATGCACGTAAAATGCAGTGACGGCAACAATATACAGTTTTAGCAAAGTTTTTATATTCTTTCTTGTCTTCCTATGGTTAAAAAGATTTAGCTTCAAAATTATGTTCATGAAAATTTACTTGTATGATACGTACGAGAAACGTTTAAGGGAATTCAAAGAAGTAGATAAAGGAAAAATAAACATGTACGTCTGTGGAATAACTCCATATGATTATACTCACATAGGTCATGCAAGAACGTATTGCTCTTTTGACGTGCTAAAAAGATTTTTTCTAATTTTAGGCTATGATGTAAATCATATCCAAAACATCACAGACATAGATGACAAAATAATAAACAGGTCAATTAAAGAAAACAAGAGCTGGAAAGAAATCTCTGAGCATTTTGCAAAGCTTGGTCACGATTCCTTGAAAAAATTGAACATTTTGTCTGCCAGTGTATATCCCAAGGTCAGTGAACACATCAAAGAAATAGAGGAAATAATAAGCTCTCTGATTGATAACGGATATGCCTACAGAACTACTTCAGGAATTTACTATTCTGTATCTAAATTTAGTAGTTACGGTAAACTTTCTGGCCAAGACTTGGCCAGTATTAAAGCAGGAGCACGCGTAGAAGTAGATGAGGAAAAGAAGAATCCTGCTGATTTCGCCTTGTGGAAATTTGCAAAGCCAAATGAACCTTATTGGGAATCATCATTAGGTAATGGAAGGCCGGGCTGGCACATAGAATGCTCTGCAATGGCTTCAAAATATTCTAAACTACCTCTGGACATCCATGGCGGAGGCTATGATCTTATTTTTCCTCATCACGAAAACGAGATAGCGCAATCAGAAGCAGCTTTCAACAAAAGGTTCGTTAACTATTGGCTACATTGTGGCTTTCTGACCATCAAAGGAGAGAAGATGGCAAAGAGCTTAGGGAACTTCATTACTATTGATGAGCTTTTATCAAAGTATGAAGCTAACGCTGTACGACTCTTCTTCGCAAAGACACACTACAGAAGTCAGATAGATTTCAATTATTCTTTGCTTGACGAGACAGACAAAGCTATAGAAGGAATCAAAGAAAGCATAATGAATGCAGAAGAATTCTTGAGAACACAAAACATAGTGTTGAAAGAGCAGAAAGAAGCAAAGGCTATAGTTAAAGATTTCTATGCAGCAATGGCTAACGATTTAAACACTCCTGTAGCAGTCAGTAAAATGTTTGAACTTGTTACACTACTCAACAAGTCATTGAGTGATAAAAAAGGCGACATATTCTATATTTTATATGAGCTTAAAAAAATGCTTTGGGTCCTAGGAATGGACTATACTTCGTTTTACGAAAAAGAAAGTATTACAGGTAGGGAAAAAGAGCTACTCGAACTAATAATCTATCTAAGGGACAATCTTAGAAAGAAAAAGGTCTATGACTTGTCTGACGAAATCAGAACAAGCTTAAAGAAACTAGGGATAGAACTTGCAGACTCCGATGAAGGAACAATAATCAAGAAAACAAAGTAAATTTGAAAAATTATTTATTGACCTAGTCCACCACTACCACTGCCTGGTTTGAGTATCGATTCAAGTTCTGTTCTGAGTGACTGTAGTTTTTCTGATAACCTCTTTTCCTGTTTTTCCAATTGGTCTATTCTCAAGGAAGCCTCATTTAGTTCATCGAGTATCTGTTTTTCAGCCTCTTGTCTTTCTACTTGTACGAGAAAGCCTCCAAGCATTCTGAAAACTACTGCGTCTTCAGGCAATTTCTTTACCTCTTCCATTGCTATGTTGAGTTCTTCTTTTCTTGTCATGTACTGCGCTTTTTGAGCAACTATCAGCTCCAATTGTTTAGCGTAATTTTGATAGTCTATGATTTTCTTTTCCATTTCTTCTGCCATTACTTTCACCACACTGTATTATGTAAACCTATTATGCAATATCCTTAAATGTTTATGCTTCAATACTCTATTAGATGCAGAAATCGCTGATAGAAATCATAATGGCTTTGAGAGGCAAGAGGTCTTTCGCCATCGTCCACAGTTATGGCGATTTCGATTCCTTTGCTTCTTCCATGATTCTAAGAGATTTGATCGATTCTAGAATAATTTTAACAGATAAGTTGAATTCAGCTGTTCATAAGTTTGCTGATGAATTCAAAATCTCGTATTCCACATTTTCTGAGGAAGAAAAAAACCATCCAGAAATATTATCAAATAATTCTTATCTGATAGGTTTAGACAATTCTGATGCTGCTCTTTTCCCATCTAAAATTAACAGATTTCATGTTTTGATTGACCACCATGAGAGAAAAAACTACGCTTCATCTAATTATCTATTTAACTATCCTGAAAAGACTTCGACTGCTGAAATTTTGTTAGAGTCTCTGGACGATGTTCTAATTCAAAAACTAAAAAAAGAAACTGCTTTGGCAATAGCGTGTGCGATTTATACAGATACGTATAGATTACAGTTCTGTAATACAAGCAGTTTGAGGAACCTTTTGCGTATTTTAGACTTTTTCGATTTGAACTTCCAAGAAGTTAAAAGGCATTGTGATTTGGACATGAGGTTCGAAGAAAAGATGGCTTTGATCAACGCCTCTAAACGGATAGAGTACTTCGTTATTAACGAATATGTTATTGCGTTGTCGCATATTTCAGCATACGAAGGAGAGGCTGCATCGATCTTTCTGTCAATAGGGGCTGATGTTTCCATAGTTATACACTACGATAAAAAACACGGCAATAAGTTATCTGCAAGAATAACCGAAAAATTAAGTGAATACATAAACTTAGCGACTTTGCTTTCTAACTTGGCAGAAAAATACAATTCCAAAGGCGGCGGGCATAAAACAGCTGCAGGAATTTTATGCATAAGCGATCAGGCACTTCATGCTCTGGTTGATGAACTACTATTACACATAGGCAGTGCGCTTAAAAAGCTAAAACAAGACAGAATCACTCTATCAGGGAAATTAGATCTCAAATCAGCGTATCAAGATTATAGAATAAAAAGCATGGTCCAAACTACAAGAATTATTAAAGGAATCAAGTAACTATTAATCATGGAGTTCGAGGTATTGTTGACCGTTTCTTTGACAGTATTAACTTTTCTAATCCTATACATATTGACAAGATAATTCTTACTGTGTATTAGGATTCTTAGTGGCTATTATGTTACATGATGAATTACAGATTCCTGATATCAAACTTTATGGTTTAGACGTGTATAAACCAAGTGATGATTCTGAATTGTTGCTGAATTCCATAAAGCATTTTTTAAAAAAATCTAGCAAAAAGAACAATCTCAAGTTCTTGGATCTGTGCTGCGGTACTGGAATAATTGGCATAACTCTGAAATTGAACTTCAAGGATTCGAAAGTATTATGTGCAGATATTTCAGATAAAGCACTATTATGCTCAATTTTGAACGCTTTTGAGAACGCAGTTGAAATACATGTTATTAAATCAGATATGTTTGAGTCAATTCCTTGTGAAGAATTTGATGCAATTTTCTGTAATCCACCGTATCTGCCTAAACAAGAAGAATGCATTGATGAAGACAAAGAACTGGATCTACAAACAATAGATGATGGTCAGATAGACAAGTTCTTGTCAAATGTGCACAGATATTTAGATACCAAAGGATTAGCATACATGATTGTATCTTCTAAGAACATGCCTGACTTTAGCACTTATATGAATATTATGTGTGAGATTGTTGAAGAAAAGCACTTCTTCTTTGAAAAACTTTATTTAGTTCAAATAATGAAGAAATAAATCACGAGAAAAAATCGCTTAGTCCTGTTTGTTTACCTTTTCCTTTTAGTTCCTCTTCTGTTACTCCGAGCTCTGCAAAGATCCTCATTACTGCTGGAAGAACCTGGTGGTTAATGTAATAATCTGCGTCATAGTCTTTAGCGAACTCAAGGATTTCAGCCTTTTCTGAAATGTTTCTGCCGCTTTTGGTTATTATAAACCCAATTATATCGCCTACTTTCAAGTTCATGCCTCTATCATTAGCCTTTTTTGCTGCAATTATTTCAGGACTCTGTACTGCATAGCTGTTCAAGTTCTTTTTCAATTGCGTGTAGATTACCAGTTCGTTAAGCAACGCCTTTCCAGAGTTAAGGTAATTTATTGTCTCTTTGACTATCTGAACTGCTTTTTCTTTAGACCCTTCCTTCAATATTGCTTCAAGTACTTTTTTCTGTGTGTTCTTGGCTATCAAAGACCAGTCTCTTCTTACTACCTCAAACCCGCGTATCTTTATATTCCCTTCTTCGTCTATCATCGCATACTTCTTTTTTGCTCCTTTATCGTTTTCGTTCACAGATTTTTTGCTGACGAATACAGCTCTAGGATAATAGTTTTCGAACTCTAGTTCCATGTTACCAGGAAGCTCGTTATTGATCTTCTCTACTAATTCTAAAGCGTTTTTCAAATCATCCTTATTGCGTAACTTGATAAAAATGCTGTCTGTATCACTGTACAATACATTAAACCCGTTCTTTTCCGCAGTTTCTATCACATGCTGAATGTATTTCCTTCCAAATGCAGTTACACTCTCTGCAGCTTGTCTTAGATACCAACGCGATCTAGGATAACCTAAGTATCCGTAGAATGAATTGGCTATGATCTTCAGTGCTTGTATCTTCGCTTCGATTCTTTTGTATTCATCTGAATTTTTTTGTATTTGTTTGATCTTTTTCTTTAGTTCGAATCTTTCGTTCAACAAGTTTTCTAATACTTGAGGGATAAGCCCTTTGGTTTTTTTGCAAAACCTGTGGCCCTGTGGAGATACGTGAGAATCGTCTTTGCAGCAGTCACAGTTATATGTATAAGGGTCTATGTTGAATGAGCATATGATCGAAGGATACAGGCTCCTGAAGTCAAAAACTGCTATGTGCTCGTAAATTCCTGGTATGGGCACTTTCACAAAGGCTCCCTCAATAGGATTCAGCATCCTCTGCTGGATCGTGTAAGCATCAGGTTTTTCTGGTATAATCAAATTGCTTCTGTAGGATTCACGCATCAATAGAGATTCAACGAGCTGGCCAGAGGTAGAGGCAACTATCTCAGTTAACGGTATGCCTGAAACTATAGCCAGTTCAAAAATCAAGTTAAGATAATGCTCTGCTAGTTCATAAGTCAACTTTACATCCTCTATGGAATATTCTATCAGTTCTTTGTACTGTTTATTGTCCCAATATCTCCAAATATTGATCCTGTCGATTTCCAATTTACCTTTTCCGAAGACTTTGTGCGCGACTTCGTCCAAAGTATACCTGGAAAGCTTTACCAACCCTAAAGTAGAGAAGAATTTCATTATCTGATACATGTCTATGTGGATCCTACCAGAGATCTTGAGTGCTTTAAATATGCCTTTGTTGATGATCCTAGGCTCTCTGTCATCTTTACCTATGTGGAAATCAAGTGCATTTTTTTTGGCACGTGTTTGCAAGTATGGGAAATCAAAGGCAGTTGAATTGTACCCATAGAGCAATTGAAAATCGTTCTTTTTTACATATTCCAAAAAGCTTTTGATAGCCTCTCTTTCGTCTTTGCCTATGCTTATTTTGCCATTAACAGAATTTTTAAGTTCCTGTATCTTCTCATTACTTAAGTAATTTTTTTCGTCATAGGTAAATATTTTAGGTCCTGTTTTGTCATACGCTGATACTATTATTACAGGGTCTACGTCTATCCTAGGTGCACCTCTGGGATTGTAAGTTTCTATGTCAAACGCACAACTATTGAATCTAAGCTTGGTTTTGTTTGGTTTTGTGTTTTTTATTTTGATTATCTTATTTTTCTCGTTTATTATTTCGTAAACGAGTATGTCAAATGGATTGATCCTATTGTCTATCATGAACCTTTTGGCAAACGGTATTCTGTATTCGTAAAGCTGAAAGGCCTGAAGCTCTCTGGCTATAACAGGCACGTTGTACGGAAAATCAACAATTAACTTCAATAACTCTTTTCTTTGTCTGCCAACAAACATTTCTTTGATTTTTACATCTTTGATGCTTGCTATACCTTTATTGGTTTTTACTTTGAGGGTTTTTAATGCAGTTACCATTTCTTTAGGAACATCTGCATAAAAATAAGGTTCGTATTCCACATATCTTCTGATGAACTTATTTCTTGTGAACAAAAGAAGTCTTATCAACGTTTTACCTTTTTTTGTTACGTAGTCACAATCTATAAATACTGCTTTTCTTATCTTTTTCTGCATAAAAATTATTATTAATACATATTATTTATGAATTCATACTAGCCATCCAAGCTGAGTTGTATGCTTTTGGGTTTAGAAATTATTAATTGGAAAACACATAAGAACTCTAAAATCCGTTTCTTTTCAGGCGTTAATCTTATAATCGGTAACATGGGCTCTGGTAAGAGTTCTATTCTAGAAGCAATAACGTTTGCTCTATTTGGTACTACTCCAGCGATTAAGAGACGTGACGTTAAACTAGTGGATTTGAAGAACGCTTACATGAAAAACGAACGACTTAGCGTGAAATTGACACTAAGAGTCGAAAATTCATTGATTGAAGTGAACAGAACTGTAGAGAATAATAAGACTGATGCGGATCTGAGAATAAATAACAAACTTGTTGAAAAGGGCAGTGAAAGGGTCACTGAATTCGTAGAAAAGCTAATTGACTGCGATTATGACACTTTCCAAAGAGCGCTTTTTGCTGAGCAAAACAACATAGACAACATTTTTTCAATTGACAACTCACAAAGAAAAATGCAGATCGATAGGATCCTTGGAATAGAAAAACTTGAAAAAGCAAGAAAAAATTTAACTACGTACATAAATTCTATTCAAAATACAGTAAAGTCATTATATGAACAATCAAGTCTGACTTTGTTGAAGAATCATGAAGAGGCAATAAATAAAGTTAACGAAGAGTTAGTCAAAGACAACGAAGAACATGATAATCTGCAAATAAAGTATTCCGAATTTTTGTTAAGGTTCAATGAAATTAAGCTGAATTATGAAAAAATGAAGTCACTATACGAAAAAAGGAAGTCTGTAGAAAAAGAGCTTATATCAGTGAAGTCAAAGGTAGAATTACTGAAAAATGAATTGAAAGGATATGACAGACAAGAAGTTGAGCATGAACTCAATGACTTAAATTCAAAGATTGTTCAACTTGAATCAGAGGAAAAAGAGCTAAAACTTAAACTTAAACAAGTTCATGAAAACATGGTGGCGATAAATAAAAAAGTATCAATAATAACTAACAGGATCGAGGAAAACTCAAGAAGACAAGCAAAAATTCAAGAGGTACAAATGAGTATAAGTAAATACCAGCCAATTCATGTGATTATGTCTGAAATCGAGAAAAACGAAAACTTGCTAGAGAATTTAAATGAACAAAAAGCCAAGCTCGAAACTGATTTGAAAAATTTGAATAAAAGCAAAGAAGTGCTAACATCTTCTGACAAGAAAAAGTGCCCCGTGTGCAAAACCGATCTTGATGAAAAAAAATACCTTGAACTGCTTCAAGAGATCGAGCAAAATACATCTAAGATAATAAATGATATAAAAGATGTTAACGAAAAAGTGAGTTTTCATAAGAACTTGTTGCAATCACTAAAAAAACACAGAGAAGAAGTTAGGGAGCTTGAGCTCAAGCTACAGGAACTTTCACAACAACTTGAAAAAGATGACATGAGCAAAGAATTGAGAGCACTTGAAAAAGATCTAAACACATTAAAACTTGAAGAAGAAAAGATAAACAACGTGTTCAATGAAAAACTCAAAGCAAAACAAGAAAGCTTGGTTAAATCAACTAAATTGAAAAGGGTAAAAGAATCTTTTAAAGAGCTTGAAAACTATGAATCTAAGCTCAAAGAAATTGAATCAAGCCTTGAAAAAATCAATATTAAAGAATCAGACTACGAATCTGCTTTAGAAGAGTTCCAAAAGGCTTTGGTTTCAAAAAAGGAAATAGAAGGTAATCTCCAAGTAATAAAGACTAAAATAATTGAGACCAAGAAGAGACTTGAGCAAATGAATGCAAGTTATGAAAACTTAATAAAAACAAGGAAAAAAGCAGAGACTTATGAGAAATTGGCAAGGAAACTGACCGCGCTGAGAAGCGCGTTAATAGATTCACAGAACGCCATAAGAAGCAAAGTGATTGGTGTAATAAATAGCAAAATGAACGAGATATGGAAACAACTCTATCCTTATGGAGACATCAAAGAGATCTCTATAGCAGTAAATGAAAACAGTTATTACTTCGTTGCCAAAAAGGAATATGAAGTAGATGTGTCGCAACTGTCAGGAGGAGAAAAATCATGCTTTGCTATAGCCTTCAGGCTAGCACTTGTTTCAGTCTTGGCTCCAAAACTAAACGTATTTTTTCTTGATGAACCTACGCATAACCTCGATTCAGAAGCGATACAGACACTGGGAATAGTCTTAGAGGAAAGATTGCCTGAATTGATTACTCAAACAATCATAATAACGCACGATAAGGAACTGATAAGAGAAAACTTCTCGAACATAATCAGGATCAAACGTAATAAAGAAAATGACGCGTTTTCAGAAATCTTGCAAGATGAATCACTTGTTTAAATTTGTTTTCTTATAATCAATCCTATATCTTGGATTAGAAAGCTTTTATCAGTGATGCTTATGCAACAAAATAACTCAAATTTTGTTAGACAACCTATCATCGCTGTGCTTGGGCACATAGACCACGGGAAAACTTCTTTATTAGATGCCATAAGAAGCTCTTCAGTACAGAAAAAGGAATACGGGCAAATAACACAGCATATAGGAGCAAGCGAAATACCTCTCAATATAATAAAGGATATGTGTAGAAACGAAATCCACAAGTTTAAGTTTGATTTGAAAGTTCCTGGATTGTTGTTCATCGACACTCCTGGGCACGAAGCTTTTACACACCTGAGAGAAAGAGGTAGCTCTATTGCAGATTTTGCAGTACTCGTAATAGATATCTCCAAAGGCATAGAAAAACAAACTATCGAAAGCATACAGATACTGAGAGAATACAAGACGCCTTTCCTCGTAGCGGCTAATAAAATAGACTTGGTAAATGGCTGGAGAGACTACAACAAATTCTCGTTCCTTGAAACACTTGAAATGCAGAGTTCAAATGTTCAGTTGGAACTTGATAAAAAAATCTATGAATTGATTGGCAATCTCGCTTCGCATTCGTTCAACGCTGAAAGGTTTGACAGGGTTAAGAACTTTACCAAGGAAGTAGCTATCATTCCCGTAAGCGCAAAAACTAAAACCGGATTAAGCGAGTTGCTGCTCTTCATTACAGCAATCTGTCAAAAGTTCCTTGAAAAGAAACTGACTATAAATCCGAATGCACCTGCAAGAGGCACTATCCTTGAATTGGTCAATGTAAAAGGCCTTGGATTGACCATGAACGCTTTGATTTACGATGGACAACTGAATAAGAATGATACTATAATTTTCCCTACGGTGAGCGGGCTTAAAAGTACAAAGGTTAAAGCATTGATGAAGCCTAAACCTATGACTGAGATCAGGCAAGCTTCGTCTAACATGTTTGAATACGTGGATTACGTGATAGCTTCTGCTGGTGTAAAAGTTATCGCTAATGATATTCAAGATGCAATACCAGGGGCGCCAATAGTCGAGCTCACAGACTCTAATACGGAGCTTGACAAATTAACGTATCAGGAACTTGAAAAGTCCATAAAGGAAATACTCATAAATTCAAACACTGGAATTGTGGTCAAAGCAGATACTCTCGGTTCTCTTCAGGCACTTGTCAAGCTTCTGAAAGATAAACAAGTGCAAATATGCTCTGCTTCCATAGGCAAAATCACTAAGGACGATATAGCTATTGCTTCTGCGCAAGCAAAAAACAATCCAGATAATGGAGTCATAATTGCATTCCATATCGAAGTAGACAAAGAAACAATTTTGGAGGCTGAAAGAAATAACGTCACTATAATTAATTCGATGATAATCTATGAAATCCTCGAACTATATGACAAATATCTACTACATAAAAAAGAAAACGCAAAAAAAATGTTTTTTTCTCAAATCAACATGCCGTGTAAATTACTTGTGCTTAAAAACATGTGTTTCAGAGCTAACAAACCATGTATATTTGGAGTAAGGGTTGTGCAAGGCACTCTCCGTGTAAAGGATAAACTCATGACTCAGAACGGGCAGTTCCTAGGAGAAGTGAAAAGCATACAAAAAGATAAAGAAGCCAAAGAAATCGCTAATTTAAACGAAGAGGTTGCGATAGCTATGGACGAAGTTTCTTTTGGACACGAAATTCTGCCAGATACTTTCCTGTACAGTTACTTCGATAGGAACATGGTTTTTTTATGTAATGAGAACATAAGCTATCTCACCAATGAACAGAAAAGCCTGCTTCAAGAGATTTGTGCTATAATCAAATTATCTCACTTACTCAAGTAGAAATTGCAGTGCTCCTTTTTAACATGTCGTTGATGCTCGTAAGTAATTTTGTGAACTCACCTTTAGACACTATTTCGTAAAGTCTGTTTATACCGAAAATTCCATTTACTATGAGCATCAGGAATCTTGTCATGAATCCATAAGAAAATGCTACTACTATGTCTATGCCTAAACCTACTAAAATCAAACTCGTTATGCCTTCGCTTAAGCCTGTGCCACCTATAGTAGGTATCGGTAGGAAATGCGAAAAAGTAACTAATGGCTGAAACAAAAGGAAAAAAATTGGATCATATATCCCATAAATGTTTATGTCAAATGCCAAAGCCAAAAAATACCATTCTAAACCTTTGAATATCCACGCTACTAGAGTGAAGGTGAGTATCTTCAATAAATACTGCTTTAAAAGCGAAGAATTGCTGTTAACCAGTCTGAGCAGGAAATAGACCTTGTTGAAAATCTTTAAACTACTCAAAAAACTCAGTTTCTCTATTACGTCCTTTTCTACTAAAAAGTATATTATGCCAAAGAAAAGCAATAGGAATAATGTGCATATAATCGTGAACACTAAAACCTGGTCTGAGTCAAGGATACCTAAATTAATTACTATAAGATTTATCAGCAATATTGAACTCAAGACCTTGATAATGAAATCTATCATCTGAGGCAAAAAAATAGATACAAGGCTTTTTTCTAAAGGAATACCTGTTTTTACTGATATGTCAAATGCCGTGCCGAAATAACCTGAACGCGCAATCGTTATGTCTGATAACAACATGCCGAACATGTTGGACATGAAAGCTTCTCGAAAGCTAATCCTCTCGTTCAATTTCTCTAAAACGTATCTAATTCTCATAGCCATTACTATGTTTACCATCACATAACTCAAAATGGCTAAAGAGAATAAAACAGGGTTGATAATTGTCAAACTCGCTATTATTTTTTCTACCCCTATGATGTAACTCATGAGAATTATGACAATAATACTTAAAACTAAGTGTATGCTAAAACCTAATAAACTCTTTTCCATAACGTTTTTTTGGTTGCATGTTTTTATAAATTATTAAATGTTAAAGGGGTTATGGGCTAACCTGGTAGGCTGTCAGGTTCGGGACCTGAAGGTCTGAGTTCGAATCTCAGTAACCCCACAATAATGTTTTTAAACCAATTAACACATAATTAAATCAAGATAACTATGGATCATACTAACCTAAGCAAAAATTCACCTCAACTAAACAGAAAATTTGCTTCACATGTACCTATAAATGACACTAACAGAGCAATTATAATTAAAAAAACTTTTCAAGCTCTGATGGATTTTAATGCAGATAAATCTACTTCTCCTATAAAATCAGAAAATGATTTCAACGACCAAGATAAATTGAATAAATTCCTTATCTGGCTAATAATGACTAAAAAAAATGATGTAACTGCTCATACACTCTTTAACAGAATAATAGAGCTTGGTGCTGACCCTAATTACCAATTAAACGATCCCGGTATATCTTCTGAATTCCTGAATTATTCTGCTTTACACATTGCCTGTGCCATAAATAATTCTCCATTTGCTCGTTTGCTTTTGGTAAAAGGTGCTAATCCTAATCTGTTGATTAACGATGATGACAAATTAATCTACAACATTTCTCCGCTTTTCGTGGCTCTATATACTGATAGTATTTTAGCTGCCCAACTGGCTTTTTTCAGAACTAATCCAGCTGATATATCTTTACTTACTGAAACATACTCTACCGAGCAGGAAATTAATCAGAAAATATACAATGAAGTGTATGAAAAAGTTGATGGCTTGTTTGGTTCTTTGATGAAGAAAGGAGATATGAATATTATAAGGTTTATGGGAGAAAAAAAGCTTATTGAATTGCTTGGGTTCTACCTTCATTACAGAGACAGAGATAACGCAAAACTCGCTTCCTATTTCATCGGTGAAGTTCAAAAGTTTCAACAAACGAATAAAAACACTTCTTCTTATTAAAATTTTGTGTGATCTGCAACTAGCAGATTGAATGATGTCTGAAGTGCCTCATCATAAAGCTATCTCCAAACTTACATCCTACTAAAAAATTGATGAAAAACGTAAGTTTTTTAAATTTTTTGTAGGTCGCTTTTTTTAACAAACTTTTCAAAAATTTATTAAAAATCTAACAGTTCGTTAAACCTTTAACACTTACAACATCCTTAATTTACAAATTCCTATAACTATGGTGCGCTTATTCTACCACAACTTCTCACCCATATCTTCATTTTGTGGTAGTTTGACCGTAGAACATGACCCGTCAATGTAAAGACGACTGCGACAAAACCATTTACAAATCCGCGTACCTCATCAAGTGCTACGTAGAACATGACCTGTCAATGTAAAGA
>JAOAJI010000014.1 GCA_026414265.1 Microcaldota archaeon | reverse complement strand
GAATTTGCTCCATTCACGTAAGACAAATGATGCTTACTGTGATGCAATTCCATAATCTTTCTTGAGATAACAGGCTCTATGTCCTCGTATTTGTAAGGTAATTTAGTCAATTCTAGTTTTTTCATCCAACCACCGATTACATAGAAATAAAAACTGTTTTTAAGGATAGATTGTTTGTAATAGATTACTAAGTTGAGTTTATGGAAACAACTATTTGGATCATAGCGATATTGATTCTGATATTTGGACTTCAACTTACAATAAACGGATTCACAGACCTTTTTATATTTGACCCACTAAGGCTAGAACCATGGCGGTTTTTAAGCTCAATGTTTTTACACGCAGATTTGATGCACTTGTTCTTTAATTGTTTCACCCTTTTTCTTTTTGGTCCTTATTTGGAAAACGTGTTAGGGAGAAACAAGTTCATTCTATTTTTTATCCTCTCTGGGTTGGTAGGTTCTTTACTTTACTATCTAACAATAGCCATAGGGATTATCCCACCTACAAAAGCCCTTGGTGCAAGCGGTGCCATTTTTGGTATCCTTGGAGCATTGAGCGTTTTAATGCCTAATATGCTAATCTTATTGTTTGGTTTTATACCTTTAAGAATGAGAGAAGCAGCAATCCTTTGGATAGTGTTGGAATTTTTAAACTCTTTTGATTATACATCAGGTATAGGAAGTGCTGCGCATCTTGGTGGTTTATTATTCGGGATAATTGCGATAAGGTTTTTTGTAAGAGAAAGGAATTATGAAAGGTGGTAGTTTTGAATAGTAAAGATTCCAAAGAACTAGATCTAAGTAAAATAACTGCATTCATTTTGTGTGGAGGTAAAGGAACAAGACTCAGACCATATACTTATACCGTACCAAAACCCATGCTCAAAATAGGGTCTCGGCCATTGTTAGAATACGTAATCAGGAACTTGAAGAGATGCGGAATTAATAATTACGTTTTTACTGTTGGTTACCTAAAACAGCAGATAATGAACTATTTCGAAGACGGAAGCAAATTCGGTGTGAACATAGAATATTTGATTGAAGACGAAGACAAACCTAAAAATACAGCAGGATCCATAGTTGATGGAAAAAATAAAGTAGATAAGAACTATCCATTTGTAGTCATGATGGGCGACCATCTTACTGATATCAATATCAGAGACATGATTAATTTTCACTTGAAAAATAGAGGAATAGCAACTTTAGCGATCAAAGTACAAGGAATTCCTTTGGAATATGGTATAGTTGAAATTGACGACAAAGAAAAAGTTATAAAAGAGTTCAAAGAAAAACCAGTGTTGAGCCAATTAATCAACATGGGTATATATGTATGCGATCATAAGATTTTCGATTATATCAAGGAAGGCGATGATTTTGCCTCTCATGTTTTTCCACGATTACTTAAAGAAAAACATAAACTTAACGCATATTTGTTCGATGGTTATTGGGAGGACATAGGAAGGATCACTGATTACGAAAGAGTTCATCAATTAATAAGTCTAATTGACTTCATTAAAGATTTTTGAAGTAACTTTTTCTCAATTTTCTAAGAACATATTTTTCCATTTTTTGACTTGTTTTTTTGGCTATGTCTAAACTACTTTCGTTTTTATTATTGTAAATTAATAGCTCCAATCCATGGTCAAGAAGAGTTTTAACTACCGATACATTATCAGACATTATAGCATAATGAATTAATGGGACATGTGAATTTGGAAATTTATGGACATTCACACCATTGTTTAGTAAAGTTTCTAAACAATAAGGGTCACCTATTAATGAAGCCAATTCTATAGGCCTTAACTTGTAATACTCGTTTCTTCTTAATAAATCTACACTACTACCTGAATAATTGAACCCTATCTTTATTAGGAATAAAAGTGCAAAAGGATTCCTATTCAAAATAGCTTCATGGACAAAACTAACTACACCGTTAGAATATTTCGTTTCAAAATATAATCTTTTATTATTGTTGCATTCAGCTAAAAAACGGTTGTCAAAGTACCAAGGAGAAACATACAGCGTTTCAAATACTTTAATCATATACTTGATAATGCCATTGTTGCTGATTTGCTCATCGTTATTCGGATAAAGTTCATAAAATTTGTCAAATAGTAAGTTCAGCAACTGATGCTTCTTAAATTGAATCAATATGTAGTCTTGCTCTGAATTTTCTATTTTCTTAAACAACTCTAAAAGTTTTTTATCTCTCTTGTATCTAGACAAAGTCAGATATATGCTATACATGGATTCTTTTTCCAAGATTCTACTTATTAATCTGTTAAAAAATTTTATAGCTTCATTTAGTTCTTCAGAATTTGGTCTATTGCTGATGTAATTCATTTGAAAATTAGAGTTAAATTGATCTATAAGAGGCTTATTATGTTTCATTACTGAGTTTCTGATTCCACTTGATTGCTTTCCAGTGGTTTTTTCTAAAAAATCACGATGCATAAAACTAAGTTGTTGTAAAAGTTTTAAAAAAGTTCAGTAATGTTATAAAAAATAAAACAATATGTTTAAAAGGTTTTTGTACTAAGTTTATATTAGAGGTGCTTGGATGAACAAAGAATTTAGAGTAAGAATTGATATAAAACCTATAAATGAGCCAAATTTTGCTGATATCAAGCCATCTCATGAGGAAATAAAATTACAACACCGTCAAGAAGAATTATACCAAAAGTTACGTGAAAATGTCATGATAGGATATCATCATGGAGTAAAGAGATTATTGGAAGAACACAGAGATTTAGAAGTTAGAAAGATTGGAATAGAACTACTTGAATATGCATGTTTCAACAGAGATAGAAGGATGATAGATTTACTGCTGCAGTATGGAGCAATTGTACCAAAACCTACAACACTCTCATCTCAAACATCACAAACAACAAGTGATGAATATAAATTAGGGATTCAGGAATTACTTGTGAGGTTGTATAACATTTACATTAGTGAAGACACGGAAATCAAAAAAACCATTCTATATCTCATTAAAAATTTGAGAATTACGTTAGAGGATATAGACTGTAGAGTTGATACACAAACTCATATGACATTGCTTCACAAAGCGATAGAAGATGAAAACTATGCCTTTGCTTTGGCATTGCTCAGAAAAGGTGCTAATCCATTCATCAGTGATAAAGACAATCAAAACGCTGTTGATGCAGCAATTGCATCGCTAAAACCATTTTTAGTCAGAAGCTTAATAAGAGAAGCTAGAAGAAGTATAGACATCTATGATATGGCAGCCTACTTGTTCAATGCAGATAATTCTGCCAGGTCGTTGAAACAAGAAATCTACGAAGACCCTTATGTATCTCTGTCAGAGAAAATAAGAATCAACTTAATAATAAGCATTATTGAAGCAGAAAGAAAGAGGATTGCTAAAATCATTCAAAAGCTAGAGTCCAATGACCAACAACAATAATTCAAACAAAAATATTTCCAAACATCACAGACAATATCAAACCAACCAATATAAATGGCATAAATGCAGGATAACCTGTGTATATAGGAAACTTTGAAATACCTTCCTTCTGTGAAATTTCTTTTAATTTATTTAACTCATTTGCTCTCAAAAGCTTCTGCAATTTGTACTTTTTGACCAATTCTTGGTCCATGTATTGTATTGCAAGAACGTCTTCCTCAACTATTTTGCTCAAAGGTAATTCTGTAACCAATGTTGATTCTATTTCGTCTCTGAACAAAGTGTAAAAAACGCTTGCCAACCCAGCAATCGTAAAAGCTATCAAAGTAATGACGTTTAACGCAGCAGGTAATGATGAAAGAGCAATTAAAACAGCAGAGTATATCAAAATATAAGCACTTGCTAAGACAATTTTGCCTTTATTGATTTGTACTTTTTTTTCTTGCAATCTTTTGATCATTAACGGAACAAATTTAATCAACATGTAAATCACAAACAACAAAAATGAATACAGGATAATTGTGAATACAAAAGGTATTTTAACAATAGAAAACTGAGTTGGCTTCATGTTTAAAATCGGTTCTGCTGACCCAGATAACAATAATGCTATCGCAACTATTGCAAAAACGTCTGCACCACCTATCTGGCCAGCAAAATAAAAAAACAAAAGAAACAAACCTAAGATAATTGCTATAAATACGCCTTGGATAACACTGTTAAGTGAAATGTTATTAGTCATGAAACCTATTAAGTTGAATAATATGGCTACAGCCAAAAAAGCGTAACAAATTATTGCAGGCACGTTTTTGTTGTTTTTAATATCATAGTATGTTAAAATTCCAACGCCGAGAAAAGAGATAACTAGCCTCAAAAAATAATGCTCCATTGGAGTAGAAAAAATAATACTTATAAGGTCCATAACATATTTTTATGATAATCATTTATTAAACTTAATATGGCAATTAACATTTTTGAGCACCTGAACAAGATAGATGACAGAGTATATTATTTCAGTACTGTAGAGTTTCTTTGTTCTAATATTTATTTGCTCTTTGAGAAACCTGTTATAAACTCAAATTTTATCATGATAGATGCTGGCAACGGGATACCGAAAATACCTGTAGAGCCACGTATAACGTTACTTACTCACGGACATTATGATCACACCAAAGGAATTGATCTATCATGGAAAAATGTATACTTACATGAGATGGATCTTTTAGCTCCTGAAGATTTAACTAATTTATTTTATGTACCCAATAATGCATTACCTCTTAAATTTGAAGAATTAAAGGTCTTTGATTATAATTTTGAAATATATCATACACCAGGCCACACCAAAGGAAGTGTGTGCATTCTAGAAAAAAATCTTAAGATTCTTTTCTCAGGAGACACTTACTTTGGTAATGGTATTTTTGGAAGAACTGATTTGGGAGGAAATTTGGACGACTTACAAAGAAGTATCAATCTAATCTCAGAATTAGATTACGACATATTGTGCCCAGGTCACGGAGAAATAATTTATAATGAAAACTATTGATATGTAGTATAATTAATTATGGGCAATCAAAACGTGATTATATGTTAAAAGACATTTACCAGATTTGCGTCAATCGAGGATTTTTCATACCTGCATTTGAGCCTTACGGACAAGTTTCTGGCTTCTATGATTATGGACCTCTGGGAGTCCTAATGAAAAACAAAATCATAAACATTTGGAGGAAATTATTTTTCACAGATTTTACTTATGAATTGGAAACTACATTAATCAACATAGAAAAAATGTTGATTGCTTCTGGTCACGTAGAAAACTTCAACGACCCAATAGTAAGATGCGAAAAATGTAATACAGACTATAGGGCAGACACACTAATAGAAGAGATTACTGGAAAAAAATTGCATTCTCAAAACTTAGATGACTTGGAAAAAGAACTTAAAAACAATAAAATAAAATGCCAGAAATGTAATACAGAACTGAAGGACATTAAAAAATTTAACATGATGTTCGAATTACAAATAGGAGCAACAGGTAAACAAAAAGGGTTTCTAAGACCAGAAACTGCACAGGGTTTATTCTTGGCTTTTCCAAGGATATTCAAGACCTATGGCTCTAGATTACCTTTGGGATTGGCTCAAGTAGGAAAGAGCTTTAGAAACGAAATTTCACCAAGACAAGGGTTGACTAGAATGAGGGAATTTACTCAAATGGAAATAGAGCTTTTTTTTGATCCCGAGCAAAAAGAATTTGAGCCATACGAAAAAATCAAAGATGTTAAGATTAAAATGCTGACCAGTGAAAACCAGCTTAACGGGTCTTATAAAATCGAAGAAAATTCTGTTGATTATTTCTTGAAAAAAAACCACATACCAAACAAAATTATGGGATTTTTTTTGGCTAAAGAACAGCTATTTTACGAAACCATTGGTATAAACAGAGAGCTTTTTTGGTTCAGAGAACTGCTTGATGATGAAAAACCACATTATTCAGGAGGGAACGTAGACGTAGAAGTCAAAATTGATCAAAATATTGTTTTGGAAACCATAGGTAATGCTTACAGAACTGACTACGATTTAAAAAACCATCAACTACATTCAAAACAAAACTTGGAAGTTTACATAGAAGAAAGGAAAGTTAAGTTAATCCCTCATGTTGTTGAGCCGTCAATAGGCTTTGACAGAACATTTTACAGTTTATTACACCATTGTTTTAGAGAGAGTAGTTCAGAAAAAGCCTGGGACTGGTTCGCATTTCCATTTGACATTTGCCCATACCAAGTTGCAGTTTTCCCATTAATGAAAAAAGATAACCTAGATGTAAAAGCCTATGCAGTTTATGAATTGATCAAAGATTATTTTTCATGTTATTACTCCGCAACAGGGAACATCGGAAAGAGGTATGCTAGAGCTGACGAAATAGGCACATACTATGCAGTTACGATAGATTATCAAACACTTGAAGATGATACTGTGACTTTGAGATTTAGGGATACTGGAAAACAAACAAGGCATAAAATCAGTGATTTGATACAAGTAATTGGCCAAAGCTCAAAATTAAAAATATAAGAGTGATACGATGCTATATCAACTGAAAGAAGAAATAACGGAACTACTTCTACTAACGCTTAGAGAGATTAACAACGATGATCAAGAAATAACTGCTGAAGAATTAAAAAAATCCATCTTAGTAGCTAAGTTCGAAATTGCGGACATGTACTCTAATTTTTTGTTTGAGTTAAGTAACAAACTAAAGAAGATGAACAAAAAATTTAATATTCAGGAAAAAGGGGAGATGATAGCAAAAAAATTTAATCAACTTGCTTTGAAAAAAAATATAGGTGTTGAAGCAAGTTACTTGAACGGATACCTGAATTTTTATCTGAAAAACAAAGCTTTCAAAACCATTCTTGAAACTGATACTAACGTGTTTTTAGATACAGTAAGAAGACATATACCTTATGAAAATTATGTCATAGAATTTCCTAGCGTCAACCCAAACAAGCCATGGCACGTTGGCCATTTGAGAAATGCGCTTGTAGGCCAAGCAATAGCTAAACTGCTAAAAAAGCTTGGAAAAAATGTGGTTATAATAGATTACATAGATGACCTTGGTCTACAATTCGCTCAAACAGTATTTGGGATAAAGAGATCCTATTCACAGAAATTAGAGGAAATTATCAATCAAAAACAAATATATCTTAATGATTCTGAAAAAGCAAGACAAGACAAAGATTCACGCATCGACTTTTTCATGGGAAAAGTCTATGTTGAAATTAATAAATTGTATCCTGAAGATTCTGAAGACATAAAAAAATTAGTTGAAAGCATGGAAAAAGACAACGATGTTTTAATCTACTCGAGAAAATTAGCTGAACTTTGTTTATTAGACCAATATCTTACAGCTAACCTTTATGGTATAACAAGAGACCTTATTGTTTTCGAAAGCGATATCATAAGATTCTTGTTAAAAAACGGAATCGAACTACTTAAAGAAAATAAGCTAATAACCCACGTCACAGATGTTAATGATCAGTTGTATAACTGCTACGTCATCGATGTGAGCAGCTTTAAAGAGTCTAAAGAAGGTAAAAAAGTTTTAATCAGAAGTAATGGAACTTTGACGTACACAGGAAAAGATCTGATATTTCATTTATGGAAATACGGAATTCTAAATGACAACATAAAATATTCTTATCTAAATTTTTACGGGAATAAAATCGTTATGTCGTGCTTTTATGCATCTGAAAAAGAAAGATTAGAATTCAAAAGACCAAAAGCAGACGTAGGATTAGTTGTTATTGGCAGTGAACAGAAATTTCCGCAAAAAATCATAGCACATGCACTAAACATTCTTGGTTACAAAATCAATCACGTGCACATAGCGTATGGTCACGTAAGACTGAAAGAAGGGCATTTTTCAGGCAGAAAAGGAACGTGGATAGGGTACACTGCAGAAGAACTGTTTGAAGAATGTTTTAACCGTGAAAAAGAAATATTAAAAAACAATCAAAAACTTTCAGAAGAACAAAAAGAACGAGTTGCGAAACTTGTTGCCTTGGCTGCAATCAAATATTATTTTCTGAAATATGAATACGAAAAAGAGATAGTATTTGACTGGGATAACGCTCTTTCACTTAAAGGAAATTCCGGCCCTTATATTTTATATTCAGTTGTAAGAGCCAAAGGGATATTAAGTAAGGTAGAAGAAATATCTGAAAATATCAAGGAAATTAAAAATCATGAGGCAGAAGAAATTTTCTACGAACTTAAGGAAGAAGAAAAAAACTTATTGAGACAACTTGCAAGATTCCAAGAAGTGATTCTCAATTCAGCTACTTCGTATTCAGTAAATCAATTAATTGAGTACATGACACAACTTTGTGATTTCTTCAATAAATTTTATGATAATTGTAGGGTTATTAACGAAGAAAATAAGATGATAAAAAACAGAAGAATCTTGATAGTTAAGCAGTTTTACGTCACTATGAGAATACTCCTAGATAGCCTAAACATTGAAGAAACAGAAATTATGTAATTAATCTATTTTGTGCAATGACTTTTTTATTTACATTATGACAGAACAGACAACTAGGTTTATGATGATAAATTACGTGCTCAGCAAAATAGCTGCCAGAACTGCTAATATGACTCCAACTATTTTGATGTTCGATAATGACTCTCCTAAAAAAAAGAATGAAAACAAAACAACCACTACAGAACTTAGCGCCGTTATTGGGGAAACTACTGACGCCTTGCCTATCTGCAGTGCAGAAATCATTAGGAGTATGGAAACAGCATATACAACCCCTGCAAGAATTGGCATGTTGAGGTTATCTAAATTAGATATTATGTTTTTGTTTTGAACTGTTAAAAACCAATAGAATAATATAATAGCTGTAGATGTAGTCAGAGACACTAATGTCAAAGTGACTGAATCTATTCCTTTGGTCTGCTTAAGAAATAGTAAATAAATTCCAAACAGAAACATGCTAACAAACGCATAAACTACATATGTTTCCAAAAATATCCCCAGAAGAAAGAATCAAGAATAAAAAACAAAAAATCTAATACTAGAAATGACCTAAAGCCATTCGATTTCTGATGCGGTCTGGAAACTTTTTGAAGCGACACCTACTCCAGGTCCTGACCATCTTTGTGTTTCATGCGCTAATTGAGACACGTCAATTTTACCTTCAAAAATCTTAGGAGTTTTTATACCTGTTACTATTGCACATACGAAGATGTTATTTTGACCATCAGGATTTATCCTTGCTCCTAACTTGACTTCTGCTCTGCTATCAAAATTTTCAGTTATCTTTTCACCTATCTCTGTTGCTTCACCCAATGTTAAATCTTCAGGACCTGAAATATGTACCAATGCTCCTCTTGCGCCTGATAAATCAACATCAATTAACGGATGTGCTATTGTTGATTGAACCGCTTGATTGACTCTGTCTGTACCTCTGCCTTCTCCAACAGATATCATTGCGATACCTTTGTTTTCCATGACAGAACGCAAATCTGCATAATCCATGTTTATCAATGAAGGCAACATTATGGTATCAGCAATACCTCTTAAAGCCCTTGCAGTTATAGCGTCTGCAAAATCAAATGCAGAATTTATTTGTGCGTTAGGCATGTACGTGGCTAATTTGTTATTATCAATGACAATCAGAGAATCAACATACTTCAACAATTCTTGGATTCCAGCATAAGCTGTTTTTATCCTTACCCTTTCTAGCATGAAAGGAAATGTTACTATTGCAACTGTTAAAGCACCAGATTCCTTAGCAACCTTTGCCACTACTGGCGCAGCACCTGTACCAGTACCTCCTCCCATACCTGCACAAATAAATACTACCTCGTTCTGGCCAAGTGCAGCTTCTATAAGTGCTTTGTCTGTCTCTGCAGCGTTTCTTGCAACCTCAGGATACCCACCGGCACCAAGACCTCTTGTTATACTCCTACCTATCAAACACTTCTTGTGTGCATTTGTTACTTTCAAATGCACTGCGTCTGTATTTATAGCCACTGTCCTAGCAGATGTAATACCTTTGCTCATTATTCTATTAACTGTATTACATCCACCTCCACCAACACCAGCAATTGCAATTCGTACATTGCTGTTGTCAAATAATTCATCTTCCCCATCTGTCCTTGCAGGAAACTCCATTCATTTCACCCCTTTTTTAGTAGGTCGCTCTTCAATATTTTTGGTATATAAAAAATAAAAAATTAATAGAATTCTATGAATAAACCTTAACGAATCTAACCAATTAATTCAATGTCATTAATTGACTTAGATTGTTCTGCAGATTCTTCTCCGAATCCAGTACCTAAGACACTTGCGCCCTTAACACCTGTAACTATCGTGACTATTTCTAATCGTCCGTCGTAGCCTGGCATTAATCTAGCTCCCCATTTAACCATAGCTTCAGTAGATACTGAATTCGTTATTATTTCACCTGCTTTGATTGCGTCTCCAAGTGTTAAATCTTGTCCGCCTGTTATGTGAATAAGTGCCCCTGTTGCGCCTTCAAAGTCAACGTCTAACAATCTATTTCTGAGAACGCCTTCAGCAGCTTGTCTGACTCTGTCCGTTCCTTTACCCTCACCAACAGAAATAAATCCGACGCCTCCTTTGGATACTATCGCTCTCACATCTGCAAAATCAATATTAATCAACGAAGGCTGTGTAATTGTCCAAACTAAACCAGATATTGCCTTTGCTAAAATTGTATCTGCATGAAGAAAAGCCTCGTTCATAGGTATGTTTGGCATCAACTTAACTAATCTGTTGTTATCCAAAACGACTACTGAATCACAGAACTTTCTAAGCTTAGTAATTCCTTCATCTGCCTTCAATCTCCTTGCTCTTTCCAAAGCAAATGGATATGTGACCATTGCAATAACTATAGCACCTTGTTCCTTTGCAACTTGAGCTACTACTGGTGCTGCACCAGTACCTGTACCTCCTCCCATACCAGCGCAAATAAATACTAAATGTGCGCCTTCCATTTCCTTTTCAATTAAATTTCTATCAACTTCAGCTGCTTTTGCACCTGTCTCAGGATAGCCTCCAGCACCAAGGCCCTTTGTGATAGACTTGCCTATCAATACTTTTTTCGCTCTTTCATGCACTATTTTTAAGTGCTGGGCATCCGTATTTATGGCAACTAAATCTGTACCCTTAACACCATATTTTATCAGTCTATTAATGGTGTTGTTGCCTCCTCCTCCTACTCCAACTGTCAAAATCTTTATTGATTCAGACGACAGGTCATCTAGTTCACCTTCGTTTTTTGCAGGATTACCAGAGAAAGAACCAAATCCCATCACGTCATCCATGAAAATCGCCTCTTTTCTTTTTCCACAAATAGCATTCCCAAAATATTCTTTATAAAGATTATTGTTGACAGCCAAATTTTAATGAAATAATTTTATAATTAATAAAAAAACACAACTGTAAAACTTTATAAATTACAAATTAAGGCACCATAAACGTTGAGTTAAAAACACGAAATGCAAAGTATTAGTTGTGATTAATAGAAAAAAGATATTTGAAATTGATTTAATAACAACAAAATTCAAAAAAACAACTATTAATCAAAAATAAAGATAATTTAATAAAAATATAAAAAATTGCAGATTTTTTGTTTAAAAAGAAAATTATTTTTATTATTCAATTAAAAAAATTGCATTTTTGCATTTTTAAAAAATAACGTGCTCCCACACATCAACATCGTTATTTGCGTCAGGAAGTATTTCTCCATTACATACTTTCAAAACTACTTCAGCGACTTTTCTAGGATGAATGCCTCTAAAATTAGTCATCCTCGTAGACGTCATACCAGGATTTACTGAAACTACTGAAACATCTTTCAATTCCTTTGCTAAAGATTGGGTAAACCCACGTACACCAAACTTTGTACTACAGTAAGTAGAGAGAGTCGCATAACCTTCTTTACCTGCTCCACTAGCTATGTTTATTATCATACCTCCTCTAACGAGTGGAATAAATAATTTGGTTAGTTTTATCAATCCTTCTAAGTTAGTTCTAATTTGTCGCTCTATTTCTTCAAATGTTTGCTCTTCGAGCCTTTTCCATTGGATATAACCTGCATTGTTGATTAGAACATCTATTTTTTTGTGATTCTTTTTCACGTTATCAAAAAAAGAAGTAATACTCTCATTAGATGTTAAGTCTAATTTGTAAAACTCTACACTAATTTCATTTTTTCCTTTTTTAACGCAGTTGCTAGCAACTCTCTCTATTCCTGTTTTATCTTCGTTGTATGTTAAGATCAGATTTGCTTTATTTTCAGCGAAAATGTATGCAATTTCTTCACCTATCCCTTTAGAAGACCCAGTAATAGCTACAGTTGTTCCTACTAAAGATTTTCTTACCACTGTAATTCACCTTAAAATATAATATTAATTTATTAATTAACAATCTGTAACTTCCAAATTCCTTATTAAAGTTATGTTCTTGTCTGATTTAGATATGCCTATGATAATGTAAGGATAAGTTATAACTGTAGCACACAAACAGTTTTTCCCAGGTGCCAATGTCTTGACCTTGATCCTTATCTCTTTTTCTGATTCTTCTACATTCTCAAGTACCATTGAATATCCGCCACATCTCCTTTGACCATCATATACAGCCAATACATTATAGGTTGAAAAGTCTATCTCAGGCATTTGAGGCCTCTCTGCTGGATCTGGAAACATCTCTCGCCATACGTTTTCCATTTCTTGTGATATTGGAATTAGATAAAACTTCCTTTCTGTAATCCTTGAATAATACCCAGATGTAATAGTATAAGTTTTAACCTTTGATGATGAATTATCAACTTTAGGTATAGGACAGTTTCCATTATAATATTCTGTGGCCTTACAGGTAACGTTATTAGGCAAAATACATAAATCACTGGCTTTACTTAAATCCGATGCATTTCTCAAGAAAGTTCCTCCAGTAATTACACAATATTTCTCAACTACATCAAATATAGACTTATTAGACGAGTAAAATATCTTACACAACTCTTCACATTGCACTGATCTTGTTAAATAAACATTGCATTCATATGATTGCTTATTTTGACTAACGACAGGACAAACTATCCTTGATGAGTTTTCAAAATAAATAACAGAGCCCTCATAAGGCTTTCTACTAACCACTCTGTAGTATTTATCTGATTGATTGTCGCACAAAAAAACGGCACCTATATCTGGATTTAAGCAATGCGAATACGCCTTGCCTTTCAAAGTTTCTTTTTGCAAGTCATAAGAACAATTTTTAGATAACAATTCAGATAGCTTACATTCATAGTTGTTTGGGAATACACATTTGAACTCTTCAGAGCCTGAAGCATATTTCGTTGAAGTAAATTTACCTCCCAAAGCAAAACAATAATTAGACAGGTCTGTTAAATTTAGTGATTTATTATCTCCTTCTTCATCTTTTTGACTATCATTTTTAGGAGGAGTAGTAATTGGACCTTGGTTTGGCGGATTTAATGTTACGTTGTTAGAATTAGAATTTTTATCGCCACTTAAATTAGCTATACACCCTGATACAACAAGCAAAATAAAAAGACTTACGGAGACTAAAAAGAAATAATAATTAGTAGACATGCTCATAATATCTCACCTAAATTATTCTTGATTGACAATGAATATATTTGTTATTTGTTTGTTTGGTTTTATTAAAATAAGAATTATCAGTGTAACAATATATTACAGTATATCCCAGAATTTCCACGACTGGTTAAGAATTCTCTTAAACATTCTGTTTGTGCATAATCAACAGGCGTCTTATTAAATTTATCACGAATATCAACCTTAGCCCCACACTTAACTAATTCGTAAATGGCTAAATAGTAAGAACGCATTACAGCCAAATGCAATGGCGTTAAGTTGAAACTATCAAAAGCGTTAATATTAGCGCCAAATTCAATGAGTAATTTAATTATTCTTATATTGGAAAATTCTATTGCATAATGCAATGGCGTTCTGTTCTGAGAATATTCTTTTGCATTGACATCAGAACCGATTTCTAAAAGTCTTAGAGTTGCTTTATAATTATCGCCATGTACAGCAGCATGCAAAGGAATAAATCCAATATTATCCCTTTCATGAAAATCAGCACCATAACAAAGCAAGTAAGAAATAGCATTACTTGTTAATGACTTGTTTGCAGCAGCAATATGTAGAGGGGTTTCTCCATTCCTATTTCTCACGTTCACTTTTGCACCTTTCCTCAACAAAAAAAGTATTGCGTCAGAATTAAACGAACCACACGCATAATGTAACGGTGTTTGCTCGAAAACGTCTCTAGCGTTTAGATCAGCACCTCTCTTTATTAAATTTGTTAACAACTCAAAGTCATCAAGGAATGATGCAAAGTGTAAAGGCTTCATTCCATTTATCATAGTAAAATTAGGGTCTATTCCTGTATCAAGAATTTCGTTAATTTTTCTATAATCCTTTCTGTAAATCGCAAAATAGAATTCATCAGTTAAAATGAAAAATTTCTCAAAAGTCAAATCATGGCTTTTTTTAGAGTTGTATGTATTATTATGACTGAAGAATCTCTTAATACATAACATGACTTCTATTTTTGATACAAAAAATTAAATTCCTTTAGGTAAAGTTATTCGTTTTCTTATCTATTAACTTAACTTAAGTTAATCTAATATGCAACAATACAAAATGATAATACTAAAAGCCGTTTACTTCATCCTATATTGTGATGACTAGGAAAATAGCTGAGAGAAGTCATGGTCTGATTAGTATTGCCACTCCTGTTATTGACCATTACTACTCTGTAAAAAAAAATAAAATACTGGAATTTGGGTTTGAATATGGATGCACAAATTTTGTAGCCAGAAGAGTGTTGAATAACTTGAAGAAAACTTTAAAAGAGCACTATATATTGACTTATCCAGGTGACAATGCAAGAAATACTTTAGAAACCTTGGGAATATTGATGCGCATATCAGAATTCAAAGAATATAAATTAGCGTATGTTGGTTGTGTTGGTAGTAAAGACAAAGAGTACAGAGAAATTTTTTCAAGGTCTTTGACAGAAAACCTTGTTCAGCCTATATTGTATGAAAAAAATGGACACTTCGGAGAAATATTATGTTTTGTTGACGAATTTGGACAAAGAACGTTTGTAGCAGACTTAGGCGTCAGTGAAGAGTTAATTGTTGAAGAAAATGAAATAAAAAACATGGTTTTGAATTACAGCGAGATTTATTTTTCAAGTATCACTTTACTAACCTCAAAAAACGTGGCAAAAGTTGCAAACACAGCAAAAGATTTTGGAATATTAAACAAAAAAGTTATAATAACATCATTAGAATCCCCAAAAATGTTGGAATCAAATAGGGAAAAGGCAAAAAACATTGTCAGAGATTCAGCAATAGTTTTTGCCAACGAAGAAGAAGCAACTGCAGTTTTCGGCAAAAATTACGTAGATAAAATATTAGAAATTCAAAAAGAAAAAAACTCTTTGAACCAACTGTTCTTTGTAAAGCTAGGCAACCAAGGAAGTATGCTGATAAAGAAAGATAACACTATAAAGAAAATGCCTGCATATAAAGTAAGTAAAATAGTTGACACTACAGCAGCAGGAGACAACTTTATAGCAGGAGCTTTATTTTCTTTGCTGTTTTTTAACGATGAAGAACGTGCACTGGCACTAGGGAATTTATTAGGTGCATTGACAATACAAAACTTCGGACCTGCAATTAAGAATATTGAGAAATATCTAAACAAAAAAACACTTTTTGATATGTTCATTATTTGATTATTCGTCAGATAACAAAGCATATAAATCTAAGATTCATTATATATAAGACGATTCTAAATTGTGATTCTATGAAGAAAAATTCAGCAAGAATAGCTTACTTTACGATGGAAATTGGCTTGATAAATGACATGCCATCGTATTCAGGAGGACTAGGGATACTAGCAGGGGATTACGTAAAAAGTGCTGCTGACATGGGAATTGAAATGATATGTGTAACTATGATGCATGACTTAGGATATTTCTATCAAAGGTTCGCTGAAGATGGAACTCAAATAGAACTTCCATACGAATGGAGAAAAGACTTGTTTCTTAAACCTTTGAAAAAACACGTGTTTATTGAATTAGAAGGCAGAACAGTTAAAGTAACTGCCTGGCAATATGATGTTAAAGGAATAAACGGACAGGTAGTACCTGTGATTTTTCTAGACACTGACTTAGAAGGAAATTCTGAATACGATAGATCGCTATCAGATTTTCTCTATGGAGGGGATCACAAATACAGACTGTGCCAAGAAGTTGTGCTTGGAATTGGAGGAATAAGAATGCTAGAGAAACTGGGCCATTCAGAAATAGAGAAATATCACTTGAATGAAGGACATTGTTCTTTATTAATTGCAGAATTGCTAAACAATGCTAACGGAAATAAAACTGAAAGAAAAGAAGAAGTTAGAAACAAATGTATTTTTACCACACACACACCTATTGCTGCAGGCCATGACATATTTCCAGCAGAGATGGTTTATGCTATAGTAACAGAAGAATACGAAGACTTATTTGACTATGTCAAAGAAAACAAAACTTTCAATACAACACACTTTGCTCTTGAACACAGCTTTTATTCCAACGGAGTCTCAAAAAAACATGGAGAAATAGCTAGAGCCATGTTTCCTAAATATGACATAAGGTCTATTACAAACGGTGTTCATTCTCAGACTTGGACATGTGAACCTATGCAAAAATTGTTTGATCTGAGAATACCTGGTTGGAGGGACGATCCTTTTATCTTAAGGTCTGCAATAGCAATCCCTAGACAAGAAATCTGGGATGCTCATCTAATAGCCAAAAAAAAGCTGTTTGACACAATTAAGCAACAAACAAATGAAGAATTTGATACAGATATTTTTACTCTCGGATTCGCTAGAAGAGCGACAGGTTACAAAAGATTAGATTTACTGTTCTATGATGTAGAAAGACTAAAAAGCATAGCAGAGAAAAAAGGCAAAATTCAATTGGTCTTTGCAGGCAAAGCTCACCCAAAAGACATACAAGGTAAAGAGCTAATAAAAAAAGTGTTTTCATTGAAGAATCAATTGGGGCCTAACATAAAACTTGTGTATCTTTCAAACTATGATATGAACTTGGCATTACAAATGGTCTCTGGATGCGATGTTTGGCTGAATACGCCAATGAGACCTTTAGAAGCATCAGGTACTTCTGGTATGAAAGCAGCCCATAACGGAGTACCTAGTTTAAGCGTATTGGATGGCTGGTGGCTAGAAGGATGTGTTGAAAACGTTACTGGTTGGGCAATAGGCCCAAAACACATTACAGGAGACTACAAAGAAGGTACAGTAGAACAAATAAACAAAAACGATGCTAACGACTTATACAATAAACTTGAGAATGTTGTTTTACCAACTTACTACAAAGATTATGTTGCATGGACCAATATAATGAGGAATACTATTGCAATTAATGCATCGTTCTTTAATACACACAGAATGCTAAGCGAATATGTTGTAAACGCGTATTTCAAGGAAAACGAAAAATAATTACATTGTCTAAGTTCTATGTCTATGTACTTACAGAATCATAGAACCATGTTAATTTCATGACCACATTTAGGGCAGAGAGGTTTCTTATTTTCCGATATCTGTATACCTTTATTATTTGAGAAAACGTTTTTGACTACGTTAAAGCCACTGCGCTTGATAAGTAGTGATTTGCAACTAGGGCAGTATGTATCTTCTAAACCATCATAGTAATGGACATTGCCTACATATACGTATTCCATGCCTAAATCTTCAGCAATTTTTTTAGCTTTTAACAGAGTCTCTAAAGGAGTTCTAGGCAAATGCATTAATTTGTAATCAGGATGAAAAGCCGAAAAATGAATTGGGATTCTAGATGAAACTCTTTTAACTGCCAATACAGTTTCAGTTATGTCTTGCTCCGAATCATTCAATGAAGGAATAACCAAGTTTATAACCTCTAAGTGTAAACCGGATTCATAAACTCTTTTTATGTTATCCAATACAGGTTTTAACTTTCCTCCAGTTATCTCGTTATACTTTTTGTCATCTATGAACTTCAAGTCTATTCTTATTGCATCCAAAAGCCTCTCTTTCAAAACCAATTCCAGCATTTTTTGTGAAAAAAAGCCATTTGAAACAAAAACATGGTAAGCCTTTTTATGAACTTTTTTTGCTTCCAAAATAACGTCCCTTGCATATTCAAAAAAAATAGTAGGTTCTGAATAAGTATATGAATATCCATCACACTGATAATTAACTGCAGCGCTTACTATTTGAGAAGGCAATAAATCTGTTACGCCAAAAGGGTCTTCAAATTCCCTGACTGCTTGGCTCAGATCCCAGTTCTGACAGTTTAGGCATCTGAAGTTGCAGCCTGGAGTACCAAAACTCATTACACGGGTAGAAGGCTTAAAATGAAAGAATGGCTTTTTTTCAATAGGATCAATAGCCAAGCCATATGCCTTCCCATAATTTAAGGAATATAATGTACCGTTAATATTTTTACGCACTAAACAATATCCTGCCTTGTTTTCTTCTATGATGCAATAGTGGTTACATAAATGACACATAACTTTGTTGTCTTTTAGCTTTACCCACAACAAAGCTTCCTTTTCCATCAATATTCTTACGAAATAGTATAATTTAAATACTAATCATTTAGAATTGTCTTATTATGAAAGACGATTTGAACTCAACAAAACAAACCACAGAATTCATAAAATTAATTAAACAGACCTTGATTTCAAATAAATATTATATTATTATCTTTTTTTGCTTAGTAATTGTGTTTTACTTTGTTCTTAAGGAATTTGTTCACACTTTAAACTATGGTGAAGTTAAAAATGCTCTCTTTGAAAATTATATTCTGCATCAATCACGCCCAGAAATAGAGCTAAGCCCAAAAACTTTACATTTTTTTAGGATCCTAAGCAAAACCAAGAATAATGTAACTTATGTGTTTGGATATTATTGTAATTTGTCTTCAATCAAAGAAGCAGGAAGGACATATGCTTTATATAATATTTCAATACCTGTAAAAACGAACAGCAGTATTAATAATGTAGTTTTTCAGTTAGATAATCTTGTAATGAATTGTATAAAAAAAGAAGACAATTATGATTGCAAGAGTTCTCTTATAGATAATGTTGTATACAACAAAAGCATAGAAAGATACCTAAAAGAACTCTATGATAATAAATTGTTGATTTTTCTTAATACAACCACCACAACCAAACCAAATATTGAGTATGCATCTCTGTTTCCTAATATTAGTTACACTGTAATGGAAATTGAACTAAATCTACAGCAAATGAACGATGATCAAAAAAAATTTTACTTATATCAAGTTGGCGTTCCTATGGAAGAAATAATGAAATCACAGTTGCAAAAAAGGATCGAATACGCAAACTTAAGCATATACCTGAGTAACATGACAAATAGATATTGGGTTGCAAATGCTTATGTAAGAGAAGAAAATAATGCAATTACATTATATTCTTCCGAATTCTATACTTTGGATTTATGGTACGCATCTAAATTAAGTAAAGAAGATATAATTGCGTTAGCCAATAAAATTACAAAGACTAGTATCATGAACGTTAAAGAAATTGAATCATCAACAACTTGAACATTTTGCTTTTTCTATTACTTCTTTTTCTATTGGGATAGGGTATTTCCCAGTAAGACAAGCTAAACACAATTCCTTCTTTTTTAGGCCGATGCTCTTGACCAAATTATTTATGTCCATATAAGTAAGTGAATCAACATTCAAGTATTTTGCGATATCTTTTTCGTCCATCCTATAAGCTATCAGCTCTTCAAAAGTAGGGAAATCTATGCCCATAAAACACGGGCTAACGATCTTAGGACAAGAAATGAATAAATGAATTTCTTTTGCACCTGCTTGCCTGAGCATTTCAACTATTTTTTTCATTGTGTTGCCTCTAACTATAGAGTCATCTACCAGAGCAATTCTCTTTCCTTTAATCAGCTCTACTATGGGAAACAATTTCATTGAAATGAGCTTTTTCCTCTGCTCGTTTGAAGGCATTATGAAAGTTCTATTTACATACCTATTTTTTATCAACGCTTCCTTTATTGGCTTTTTAGTGAATTCAGCCAAACCCTGGGCAGCGCTTCTACCTGAATCAGGAATAGGTACAATAATATCGAACTCTATCCTTTTTTTCTTAGCTAATAAACCTAATGCCTTGCCTAGTCTTTCTCTAACCACTTCAACTGTTTTATTCATGATTATTGAATCTGGTCTTGAGAAATAAACGTATTCAAACATGCAAAAAGATTTTCTAATTTTCTCTTCAGCTAGCTCATATTTTTTTAAATGACCTTTATCTATTATCAACAAACTCCCTGGTTTGATATCTCCAATCAAATCAAAGCCTATAGCTGTTATCGCACACGACTCAGAAGCAACTGCATATGATTTTCCTTTTTTTCCTAGTACCAAGGGCCTGAAACCGTTTTGGTCCCTTAATACAAGAAGTCGTCCATTTTCTGCGTAACTGTCAATTATTGTAATACAGTAAGAGCCGTAGAAATTTCTCAAATAATTTTTCAAATTCGAAAAAAGAATTTTGTCATCAAAATTAGAACTTTTGATTGAATCATCTATTACGTTGGCTAAAATTTCAGTATCAGAGTCACTCTGAAAGCTAAACTTTTTTGCATACTTTTCTTTCAATAAGAAATAATTTGAGATGTTACCGTTAAAAGCCAAATAAGTGTTATTACACTGCCATGGCTGTGCATTATGCAACGCAGATACACCTGCAGTGGAATACCTTACATGTGCAATACCATAACTAGCATTTTCTGGAATTTCATTCATATGTTTTATGAATAGCTCGTTAACCAAACCCATTTCTTTTCTAACAATAACTTGTTTAGAAGAATCATCAAAAACCGCAAACCCAGAAGATTCTTGACCACGATGTTGAAGGGCCAACATACCTTTGTAAAGATAGTCACCCATTAGCTGTTGATCATTTGAATCTAGATATAATCCAAAAACGCCGCATTTTTCTTTTAAATATATATTATCTAACTTATAATCATTTTCCATACAACTTTCACTAAATTAATTATTCTTATGTTAACTGTCTTAAATGTCAATTGAACTTAACCAAAGCTGGTTTAATTTCTTTAAATCTAGTTCATGGCCATCAATTTTAATTGTGTTTGCTTTTAGTTTACCTATGTGTAGTAGACATAACTCGTTGCCAATATCATTCCCGTCTTTTCCTATGCTTTTAATTTTCTGAAAGTTAATTCTTAATTTATCAATGTCTTCATTCCTGACAATCAATATATAACCGTAGTAGGTTCCGAATAATAATTCGTATTTGTTGATCTCGCTTTCTTGCACAACTTGATCTATATAAAGTTCACAACCAACTTTGGAAGAGATACTCCATAACAACTCTAGTAGATTAACAATCATACCTGAACGAGATATGTCATTTACAAAAAGAATTTCATTACTAGAAAGTATGAATTCTTTTGCCATTTTTTCTACTACAGGATTAAGTGACATGTCTTCTTCATACAATTCTTTTAATCCGTATATTTGATAATATGTAGATCCAGTCATTATTGGTTTTCTTGTAATTAACAAAAGTATATCGAAATTATCTAACCTAGATGTGGTTTGAATGAAATTTGCGTATTCATGTCGCTTTTGAATCCTTTTTAGAGCTTCCGAATCTATAACACCAACCATGAAAATAACAGGAGTAGGCTTAATCGGCTTGTGTAGAGAAATATTTTCGTTGTAAAAAGAAACGTTTCCTCCGATACACGGCACATCAAATTCTTTGGCAGAGTCTGCCATCGCATCAATTACTAAAGAAAAATCTCCCATAACTTCGTGATTTTCAGGACTGCCAAAATTTAAGTTATCAGAAAAAGCCAAAGGCTTCCCAAAAACAGAAACCAGACCCCTATAGCATTCAAGAAATACCTGATATGTTCCATGATATGGACTTAAATTACACAGAAATGCATTACTTTGACAAGTTATTGCTACACCGATTCTGTTCTCAGAGCCAGGTAATTCAATCACAGATGCCCCTACCTCTGGCCAGATCAGAGTATTACCTTTCACACTCATATCATACTGTGTGAAAATCCTTTGTCTCGAACACACGTTGTAATGAGAAATAAGTTTGTAGATTATTTCCTCTATGTTTTTTGAAACAGGAATTTCAGATACACTTAGTTTTTTTGCCTGTCTTTTATTAATGGTTTTATGACGCTCGATAAAAGGGACTTCTGCTAAAAGCTTTGGATCAACGTCAACTAACTTGTTACCACGATAGTATGCTTTGTAACCATGTTCTTTTTGTTTTATTTCGCCAATAATCGAAAAATTAAGTTCGTACTTTGTTAAATATTTCTTTATTTCATCAATGTTTTCTTTTGATGCCACTAAAAGCATCCTCTCTTGTGATTCACTGATCAATATTTCCCATGGCTGTAATTCTTCTCTCAAAAAGACCCTATCTAAGTGAATTTCCATACCTAATGAGAACTTGGCACAGAACTCTGTTGTGGCTGAAGTTAAACCACCTCCTCCAAGATCTCTACATGCTTTGACCAATTTTTTCTCAAAAATTTCACGTAACGCATCTATAATAAGTTTTTTTGTAAAAGGATCGGCAATTTGAACTGCAGGCCGCATGTCCTGAGAAGAATCAATCACTTTGGAAGCAAATGACACGCCTCGTATTCCGTCTCTGCCTGTGGAATTTCCAACTAAAATAATTACATCACCTGGCACAACTTTAGAATAATCAAATAGATTTTTGATTTTTACTAAGCCTATGCAACCAGCATTGACTAAGCAATTCCCTAAAAATGATTCATCAAATTCGATTTCACCGCCTAAATTAGGTATGCCTGTAGAATTTCCATAGTCTGCTATGCCTCTTACACATTCTTTTAACAGCCATGAAGAATAAAAAGGAATTTTGCCATTTTCATCTATTCCAAAATGCAAAGAATCTATTACACCAATAGGATCTGCGCCCATTGCCAATACGTCTCTTATAATCCCTCCAACCCCAGTAGCAGAACCATTATAAGGATCTATATAACTAGGATGATTGTGTGATTCTATCTTGAAAACTACTGCTAATTCATCTGAAACCTTTACGACGCCTGCGTCCATACCCGGGCCTATCAAAACGTTATCGTTTTTTGTGTATAACTTTTTGAAATAACCTTTAGAGCTCTTGTAAGAACAATGCTCTGAATGCATGACTTCAAACATCGCAAGCTCTTCTATGGTAGGATTTCTTTTAAGATAGTTCTTTATCTCATTAACAAAATCTTTGTCGAATTCAATGTTTTTCATTATTAGCACCAGATAAAAATGGTGTTAATCTTCTCTTATTGGTGCTAAGAAAAACGTGATGGAACCTACAGGTATTTCATAAGATATCTTTAAAACTCCGAAAGTATTGTAAATTATCGTAGTAGTAGCGCTATCGCTTGCACCGTTCATAATGTCGGAAAGGTACTGCAAAGGATACGTTGCTCTTATCTTGTCATCTTTGACAACCAATTCTGAAAGTTCTGATGATTTTTTGCTGAATTCTACACTGAAAGTACTAACTTCGCCTTTGGATTCAATCACAAAGCTCTCTTTTGTAGTGATAAAAGATATGTACGTACTCACTAGCTCTGCGTTTTTCAAAGCATTTTTGATTGCAGAAGCTAATATCACGACTTTGGCATTCTCTGATACTTTTGGATCCCCTGTGACAGACTGAGACAACTCTAATATAGGAAGCTCAAATCTTGACTTTTTATCTGCAAAAAATAATGTAATTAATACCTTATTGTCTGACTTTTCAATACTTACCTCTTCAGCTTTTTCACTAACTGCCCTTGAAAATATGTTAACCAAGTCCGTTATCTTAAGTCCTACATTAATTGGTTGTGAAACGTCATAAAGCAAAAAATCTTTTTTTGATGCAACAAAATATACCATTGAAATTTGGCTAGAATCCATGGCTCTTAAGCTAACTTGTTCGCTCTCAAATTTAAATATTCCCTCGTCAACTATGTTGCTTATCGAAGTAAGTGCTTCTTTAAAACCTTTTATGTCTTTTATTCTGACGGTAATCATATTTTTTCACCGATGAAAAGCATTATTGTCAATAAGTAAAAGAAATTAAAAATATAGCCATAAATTTTAAAATAAAATATATAAATATATACTGTTGACCACAAATGAAACTTTCACCTGTTAATGCCTTTAAAAATGTTGTACGGTTGAGCAAAACCCATATCTTTAGAAGATTTTTTTATCGGAGTAAGAATGGGGACATACTTCCATCTTATAATGCTAAAGCGACTAGAGAATTATTAGATGCTGTCAAAAACAACGACCTTGATGCTGTCAAAAATGCCTTGTCCAATGGAGCTAATCCTAACGCTCAAGACCTAAACTCTGAAGATGGAAATTTTGTTCTGCATATTGCTTTACAGAAAGGTAATAACGATATTTTGCTAGAATTGCTTTGCCATCAAAGAATACTTGTTGACGTGCCTAACGACAAAGAAGTTACGCCTTTAATGATGGCAATAGATAATAGAGATGTTGAAACTTTAATATTATTAAAAAATAAGATAAGACTTTTAAACGAAAGCCTGACTCATGAGTACGAAAAAATGGCACATACTATGCTAACAATGGCAGAAATGTATCACTTACTTGATTATTCCACTAACTTTTCTTTTGTTCACGAGAGTTTGTTGGAACAAGAATATAGATTGCTTCTTAAATCTAATAATGTATCTAACCAAGTAAAAGCACTTGTATTGAAACAAAGACCTTCACTAATCCTGAAAACTTCTGAAAAGATTAACCATCAAGACCTCATGATTTTGGAAAAGATTCTCAAAGACAAAAAAGTAAAAACACAAACAAAAAAAGAATTAATCACCAAACTACTGAAAGTAGCATACTTTGAAAAGCTTGGCAACTTCTTTCAACTAGCCCGGTTTCTTTTCGAACAGGTCGTTTTTGATACGAAAATTAGAGATATGATTGCAGCTGACTTCTTGTACTTGGCATTTCATCACGAAGATGATAATCTTATCAATTATCTCCTAAGAATTATCCACATAAATACACTGAACTCTAACGGCTCAACGGTGCTTCTTAAAGCTCTCTATCAGCAAGATCTAAAGGTCCTCTATAAACTCGCTGAAAGATACGATGTAGATTACGACGTTATAGATACTCTTGGAAATAAAGCATCAGATTTAATTCATTATAGTAATCTTCCTAATGAACTTAAAAGAAAATTATTACAAAGAAGTGAACATCTAAGGAGAATGTTTAAAAGAAGTCTGTAAATAGATAAACAAACATTTTTAAGATCAATACCACAATTATTAATTATGAACTACAGAAAACCACGAACACCACATAGGACATTCAAACCCAACACTGGTATGCACATCTTTCATCAAGCTTCGATTCGTTTACCATAATAACGCCACTTGTATCTACTTATCAACCAAGAAGAATCTATAACGAAAAAGCAACAAAAAGGTTGATTCAAGCAGTAAAACAAAATGACTTAGATGGTATTGACCGTGCATTACGTGACAATGCAAATCCTAATGCATTTGATGATTCTTCCCCTAAAAAACTTCATATTATACATATCGCCGTAATCCATGGGGATTTCTCGAGTGTAAAAAAATTAATAGATTCTGGAGCCTCCCCTGATGCCACTGATGAAGACGGTAAAACTGCTACTATGTATGCTGCAGAAAAAAAGAATCTAGAAATTCTCATGTATCTTTGTGAACAAGGCCGTTCACATATAGGGCTTTTCTCTGACAAAAATAATGACACCATAATAGATTATGCACAAAAATCAAGAGATCCTCAAATTGAACTTTACATTATAAATAAATTGTAGATATTAAATATTATGACGAGAAGCGACCAAAAATCCTTGATACCTTGAGAGAATAATAGCGCTAGAAGTTCTTGAACAACTGCTTAGATCTGAACATGTGTCTACAAGAGACAAAGCACTAATTAAAGTTAAAGAACCCACCTGTTTAATTAAACCTGGCAAAGTTTTTTCTTCAGAAGTTAAAGAGTTAATTAAAAAAATTTTTGATGATAACAAAGTCGAAATGAGTTAAAAAGACTAGTGAATACAGGATGCACAGAAGTTTGTGACTTTCCTCAGAATTACGTATTATTAAACAAGCACCAATGATTCAGAAGAAGGCTCTCTATGCACTTATCAACGCTTTTAGTAAACGAGATTATACACTTTTTGGCCAACCCCTTATGAGACCCGATATAGATCTACAAAAAGCTTTAGATCCTCTAGGAAATGATTTAAAAGATATGATTTTATATAGCGATCTTAGTGACGAAACAAAAAACAGACTTATAAGGGAAATTGAAAAACGCAAAGAATCAGAACATAAATAAAAAACATTAATTTTTATTCCTTCTTGATTAATTTAAAAATGTGGAAAAAGATAATCAACATTCAAAAAAAGAAGATGCAAATTCTTTTGCTGCCAATGAACACAATCTTGACAAAAACGTTATTTATGTCTGGCTTCTACCATACCTCGGAATATCTCTCTTCTTACTGATTATAATATCATTCCTTGTCTATGTAAATGTTCTTCCTTTTCCCACTATAAGCCTTGACAACCCAACGTCATTATTTCTTATGGTGTTGATTGCTCTTAATCTACTTGTTTTTGCTTATCATAAAATCAAATACAATCTTTTCACTTATTCTGTTGACACTCACGGGATAGTGATCAGATCAGGAGTGATAAGCAGGAAAAGAATTGTCATTCCTTATGAAAAAGTACAAAACATTAACACGAAGAGAGACGCTATAGAAAGGATATTCGGTACATGCACCCTTACAATTGAGACTGCTGCTGGAAAAGACATAGGTGAAGGTATAATTCCAGGTGTTTCTGTTAAAGAAAGAGAAAACATTATTAAGAAAATCACTAATGCCATAGAAGAATACCATAACTTTAAAAAGATGAATGAGATAGACACTGAAATGATTAAAGCAGACCACAACGCGTTAATAGATATAGAAAACAAGATAAAAGATCTGTCTAATAAAGTAGAGGAACTACAAAAATTAATCAAAAAAGATAACATTGTATCAGAACAAAGCAAAAAACAAGAAATAGAAAATGAATTAATTGATCAAATTAAACATACACCATCAAGTGAATCACAAGAAGAAAAAAAAGAGAAACAAGAAGCAGAATTAAAACATTTTCTTCTTCAAGGCGAAAAAAATACTATGACATCACAAAAAGACGAGAATGAATTTATTAAATTAAAACTTATGCCAGAAAACGTTGAACACAAAAAAACTGACATAAAGTATTCAGAAAATTTCTTTGGTGAGAATAAGAAAACAAAAGGAAAAAAGAGGAAAAAAAGCATTATTTATCGTCAAAAAAGAAAAAAGGCAAAAGGTAGTTAATCAACTAACCATAAACAAAAGCCTCTCAACTTATAAACTTAAATAGACAATAACAGATTAGATTCACATGAAAGATAAGGAAATAAAAACAACTAAAGACGTTGTGTTACCTAATGACCCTTTTGATTTTGTAATTGGACAAGATTATGCTGTCAAAATAGCAAAACTCTGTGTTAAACAAAAGAGGCATTTGCTACTTATTGGCCCTCCTGGAACAGGAAAAACCATGATTGCAAAAGCTATGGCTTTTAGTATTCCAAGGCCAAAACAAGAAATATCTATATTAGACAATCCAGAAAATCCAGAGAGACCTTTGTTAGAGATAAGGACGGAAAAAGACATAAGAAAAGAAAAACAGAGCGATATAAAATTTGGTAAACTTGTGAATCCAGAAGAAGTTCCAATAGGCGTCTCTGAAAAATTAGGTTTTAGGTGTAAAAGATGTGGGTCTATAAGCAACCCTTCAGAAATGATGTGCCCAAATTGTGGTAATGACAAAAGATTGGGAATAACATCACCTTTTGACGATTTAATTTTATCACAGAAAGACATAGACAAAGCAGGGATTAAAAAAATTCATACAAAAACTTTTAACGAGAAAGGGGAAGAAAAAATTGTAGTTTACGAAAGAAAAGGGGATAAAATATTAGTTGTTACTTATGAAGAACTACAACAAATGAAGAGACATGAAAAAAGAAGACAACGGAACGTTATAGTATCCCTAAACAGAAAAACTTTTGTTTACGCTACTGGCGCTAGTGAAACAGAATTGCTAGGAGATGTGAGACATGACCCTTATGGAGGGCATCCAGAAATAGGAATTCCTGCATATAAAAGAGTTATACCTGGAGCTATCCATGAAGCACATGAAGGTGTTTTATACATTGATGAGCTAGGAACTTTGGGTTATCTTCAAAAATATATATTAACTGCAATGCAAGACAAAGTGTATCCTATAGTTGGCAGAAATTCATCATCAACAGGAGCAAGTGTAAGAGTAGATAATGTACCTTGTGACTTCATGCTTGTAGCTTCTATAAACGTCAATGACTTATCAACAATCATACCTCCTTTAAGGTCTAGATTTAGTGGCGATGGGTATGAAGTTGTTGTAAATACTGTAATGCCTGATACAGAAGAGAACAGAAAAAAATTGCTTCAATTTATAGCTCAAGAAATTCTAAACGACAAAAAGATTCCTCATGCAGATATAGAAGCATGTAATACCATAATTGAACACGCAAAAAAATTGGCTTATATGTATGATGAAAAACCTGGTTTGTCTTTGAGACTACGATATCTTTCAGGCATAATTAAAATGGCAGGGGATATAGCGATTATGGACGATTCTGAGCTTATTTCAAGAGAGCACGTTATTGAGGCAATTAATAATTCTAAACCTGCAGAAGAACAACTAACAGAAAAATATGATTCATGGTGGAAAATAAGTAAAAGCGATTATACAATACATAACAAAGGTCTGAGAACAAGTAAAGATGCTGTTTAAAAAATCTACTACACTACTTATAAAAAGTTTTTTTTAATTAGATTATTCAAACAGGGTCCGTAGTCGAATGGTTAAGACGCTACCCTGACACGGTAGAGAGTCCAGGTTCGATTCCTGGCGGACCCAATCAACAAAACTGGCTATTTGTTTTTAGATTGATTAACTGCCATTTCTTGAATCTTTTGAGAAATAACAGAATCGATTTCAGTGGTAGAAGAGCTTTTTTCAATTGTCTTCTTCTGTTCAAGTTCTTCAATCAATTTCTGACTCTGTAGATTAACTTGTCTGGTTCTCTGTACCATATACCTCTCATACATAGGATTATACGAAGCTAACTTTCTTGTCAAATCAGGAAGTTCAACTATATATACTGGAAAATTTAATTTTTTGTTGAATTCATAAACAAGTTTGTGGAGAGACGAATCTGTTATCATCCTCCCGTTGAGCAAAAATTTATCATTTTGCTTTTCAAATATAACAAAACCTATATATTTCTGCTTACTAATCAAAATACGATTTTGATTATAAACAAACCTCTCTTTCTTCTCGTTAAAAAACTTACTTTCAAGTTGCTGAATGCTATGCTGGATAAATTTATCTATTGATAAGTTCGTAGCATCGTCTGTTGTATATATATAATCCCATTCATGAATAGTCCCTTCAACAGCAATCAGGGCGATGCCGTAAGGCAAGTAAAACTCTGTTATACTTGATTTTTCATTATAGGAAAAACAAGTGCATGCAGATTTGCTAGAGATTATCTCAAAAACTTCGCTCTTTATTTTTTCCTGCTCCCCATTAAAGCTAAGACCATGCAAAAATATAAATCCTTTTTCAATTAGGGTTTGAACTTGAACGTGTTCATAACTTCTACCGATAAAAGTAGTATCATTTGATTGTAAGAATTCTTGTGACTTTGAGATTATGTCCTTGGCAAATTTCTGATCTTCCGAGTTATTAAAAATGGTCAAATAGTTTTCTATAAAAACAGGATTGACTTGTAAGACACGTGCAAATACCTTAACTATCTTCATAATTTCGTCTTTTTGGCCTTCTACACTTTTTGCATACTTAACCAATGCACGTACTAGTAAATTAATCTGTTCCTTCTTTTCTTCGTAATCAGAAGCAAGGTAAAAAGCGATATGCCGCTCTGTATAAATGTCTTTGTTCCCAGAAAGTTTCAAATTCTTAATTACTTTATCAACAACTAATGCATCTACATTCATCTTTTTACAGCATTCATTTAAACTTAAATTTTTCCATTCAAATAACAACAAAGCTGTGGAAGTTGAATTTATTACATCATTCAATAACACAAACACCTTCTGTTTTAAGTGTTCATTGTTCATAGCAACTTTTGTAAATTCAAACAAAGCTTCAAATGCTTCCCATTTGTTTCTTGAAGCCAATATTTTTATGTAATTTATCAAAAACTCTACATCGATATCGTTCCCAAATTTGTCAAGCTTAGCAATCCATTCGCTTAAAGTCATTTGTAATATAACTTGGCCATTCTCTATTGAGTCTTCAATTTTCTGTTGATTAGATAATAAAAAGCTCTGTGATTCTAGAGTTTGATAATGCTCTAATTTAACCACTGCAATCTCAAAAACCAATTTTAAAGCATCTAAGTTTCCTTCTAACGTTTTATCCCTTAAATTCTTACCTATGTTTGCTACAAGTTTTAATACAGGGTCATTTGAAAGTTTCCTTGGTTGAGGTATTCCTCTTCTTATGTCCTTAAACTTGGACATTCCTTCTAAAAATTTTTCGTTATCCACAGATGCCAGTTGAACTAAAGACTCTTTCAACGATGCAACAATTTCTCTACTTACGTTTATATCAGATGATTTAAATATTTCACCAATTCGTATATTTGTAAACTCTGTTTCAAGTGACCATTTCCTAATACTTCTAACATTTTCTCGTGGGTTTACGTCATCTGCTTGTTTAATCAGTTCTTGAGTAGTTTCTTCAATGTCTTCAAATCGTTCTATGATTTCTTGAAGAAACTTGTCCTTTTTAGCTGAATAATTATCATCCAAACTTTGAGTAAGACCTTTTTGATCTGTGGCATTTTCTTCATTGTAGCCTTTTTTCTTCATTTTCTTCTTTTGTATTTTTTCATGAAACTCTTTGATCTTGTCACTTATGATCTTTATGTTCGAATTTTTTGACTTGTGAATTTCAAATGCTTTGGATGTTTTATACAATAAATCAACAGTTTCTTCTTGTATAAATTCTATCCCACCTGCAATGATGTCACTTATCAGATTTATAATGTCATTTTGTTCTATTTCTTCTTCACTTAAAGGAGTTTCTTTACTATTATTCTGCGAGTCTTTTACTATGTCCTCAGCCAAAACCATAACAACTACATATGATGAATAAATACTACTTAATGTGTCTAAAAATTGCGACAAATTGGTTTGATTTAAAGAACTCAAAGAATTAATAGATGCTAATTTTTCTTTGCATTGTTTTAACTCATCATCTAAAGTCTCGTCTTCAATTTTATTTTTATACGAACTAATCTTGTTTATAATGCTTGACAATGTAGAAATACCTGATTTAATTGAACTTCTTGATACTTTGTAAACCTTTAAAATTTCCGTTAATGGTGGTAGCTTTTTCACTAAGTTATTTGATTTATCAATTAAGAAGTTATCATTCAATTGTTTACCTGAATAAGTCAATTCTTGCCACACATGCACAC
>JAOAJI010000013.1 GCA_026414265.1 Microcaldota archaeon | reverse complement strand
GCGATAGCAGTTGTGAAAGGCGTAAAAAAGAACAGAATTACTTTAGAGCTCAAGAACAGAATAGCTGTTTCTCCAAGCTCTATAATCTCTGTTTCAAGGAAAATAAAACAGAGATGGCGTTTGGCGGGTTATGGTAAATTAATAGAGTAATTTAACAAATAGGCTAAAAAAAGTAGGATAGAAGTCACACATAGATCGAATTTTTGTTTTTTACTTATTTGTCAAAAACCTTTTTTCTGTCAGAATACCGTCAACTTTTTCATCGTGCTCTTCAACAGGTATGGAAGCGAAAACCTGCACGTCATAGCAGATACCTAGTTTGAAACCTTTAGCAGTTTTGAGAAACCTGTCAAAGTAACCTAGGCCTCTACCGAGTCTGTTGAAATGAATGTCATAAGCCATAGCAGGTACAAGAATTAGATCAAACTCATAAACGTTAGTGACTATAACAGGTTCGTATAGGCCGAACTTGCCTGGAGAAAGTTTCCCAGTGCCGACCAACAGCTTTTCTCCGCTGATCTTTGGATAGTAAAAATCTTTCTTTTTGTCTTTGAAGATTTCAGTTATCATAGGTTCGTGATGCATAGGATAGAATGAAAATATTGTTTTGGCGTTTTTGTAGAGTTGAGCAGAAGTTAATCTATTTACTATTCTATTATCTGCATCGATTCTATTGTTATTATCGAAAAATTCTTCTATTCGTTTTTTGGCTAATTGCCTTATGTGGTTCTTTGCCAAAGAGATGTTCATAAAATCACATAAACTTGGCTAAGTAATTTAATATAATCATTTCATTTCCAAAGGCACTAATCCTGTTCTTTCCACGTTATTTTTTTGTTGAGTGTTTCTGCAAACAATTCCCCTATCATGTAAATTGAACCAGTAACGTAAATTTCTTCTATTGTATTATCAGCAATTAGAAATTTAAATGCAGATGAAATATTTTCAAATTTCAAAACATTCACTTTAGTTGCATTGCTTTTTATCATTTTCTCTATTTCATTTACTTTCTCTATTTCCAAGCCTTTTGAAAAATCTGGTATGCAAACATTTACAATGTTTCTCTTCTTTATCAAGTTTATAAGTTCATAAGTCATAGACACGTAGTCTTTATTAAATTTGGTATTGAAGATCAGCCCGATTCTTTTTGTTTGATACTTTTTAAAGTATTCATTTTTTTTATTGTTATACATATTCTTATTACTTATTTCTGTCTTCCCGCTATTCTGAAAAAAATTTTCCAAATCTTCTATGCATTTAACGAAACTCTTTATCCCGTCTTGATTGTGTGCAGCATCTATAACTATTAGTTTTCCATTCACGTATTCTATTTGCATTCTAATAGGGATAAACGCTTTCCTAAAACCTTTTTTGATGCATTCTTCACTTAGCATATCTTTCAGTGCAAAGTATGCTGTAGCCATGTTATTCACATTATAAGTGCCTATCATATGGGTTTGCAGTTCAATAGTTCTGTCTTCGAATTCATATTCAACACTTAATTTTTCATAATCGTGCTCTACTATTTTGTAAACATAATCGACAAATCTCAGAGGTATTCTGTTCTTAGAGCAGAAATTTCTTGCAACCAATCTGACATTTTCATTGCTTGAATTTATGATCATAGGCACGTTTTCTCTGCCGATATTAATCTTTTCATATGTGATTTCTTCGTAAGTATTCCCTAAGTACTGCATGTGGTCAAAGCCTATGCCAGTTATAACACTAATTATAGGTTTACATACTCTAGTAGCATCTAATCTACCTCCCATGCCTGTTTCTATGACTCCTATGTCAACTCTGAGTTTGTCAAAAAGATAGAAGGCAAATGCTGTCATTAGTTCAAACTTTGTCAGGTTTTTAGGTTTGTATTCTAACAGGTTCTTAAACTCTTGTAGTATGACATTACCGTCATAGAGTTTTCCATTAACAAGAAATCTTTCCCTGTAGTCCATTACGTGTGGGGATATGAAAGTACCTACTTTCAATCCTTTTTCCAGAAGTGCGTATGTACAAAAAGACACCACACTCCCTTTTCCATTCGTGCCTGCTATGTGAATGCAATCCAATTTTTCGTTTGGGGCTCCAATCGATTTCAGGAACTCCAAAGTTTCGTAATGCGATATTTTGGTTTTTTTTATGCTGTTGAGTTCCAGGAGCTCTACAAAGGATTTCTCATCCCATTCGTGGTAATTCTCATAGTATCTGAACGTGTAAACGTTTTGTCTGGAAAAAGAGCCACACTCTTTCATAAGGATCAAATAATAACAAAAATATTACAAATCCTTCTGCGAATTATTAATTCAGCATCATGCATGCACTAACGGTATTTTTCAGCAAATTGAGGACTGTCAGTTTACCGATTCCTCCAGGTACAGGGGTAATCCCTTTAACATGGTTCATAACGTCATCGAAATCTACATCTCCGCAAATTTCATTATCGATTCTGTTAATACCTACATCAATCACAATAGTATCTTTATTAAAATAAGACCTATTGAAGAACTTCGGTTTTCCGATAGCACAGACTACGATGTCAGATTTATTAGTTATTTCTTTCAAGTTTTTGGTCTTTGAATGGCATAGAGTAACACTTGCGTTTTCGTTCAGGAGCATATGTAACAAAGGTTTCCCAACAATTATACTTCTATTTATTACGCATACGTTAGCTCCTTCCAGAGCAACATTGTAATGCTTCAACAAATCTACAACTCCTTTTGGTGTGCATGGATAATGGTAAGGCTTGTCTTGTACAAGTAGTCCTAGATTAGTAGAAGAAATTCCATCAACGTCTTTTTTCGGGTCAATGAGATTAATCAGCTCAAATTGGTTCAAGGTTTTTGGAACAGGTAGTTGTACGATTATTCCATGGTTTTCATTCATTTGATTAATTTCTTTTATACTATCAACAACCTCTTTTTGTTTAGCATCTTCATCGAATCTGTGAATGATTACATCTATGCCTATTTTTTTCCCAGCAATTACTTTGTGATTGACATAAACTTCTGATTCTTTGTTATTTCCTATGAAAATAATGTCTAACCTCGGTTCTATTTCTTTTTCATTTATCAAACTTTTTAATTCATTTAGTCCTTTGTTATACAACTCTTTACTGCTCAAAACTAAACTTTTTGTTTTGTCATTATTTTGTTTGCCAGTCATAGCAATCAATTCTTATCACAGTACGAGATCTTTATATAAAGGGAACTTGCTACTCAAATCTAAAACATTTTCATGTATTCTTTCGAGTTCAGTCTTACTCTCTGTTTTAAGTGTTTTGTCAACAAGTTCAGCAATGTACCTACTTTCAGATTCCTTCATGTTCCTAGTTGTTATCATAGGCGTTCCTAGCCTTATTCCAGAAGGATCAAAAGGGCTTCTTGTATCATAAGGCACCATGTTCCTGTTACAAATAATTCCAACAGATTCTAGTTTTTCTTGTGCTTCCTTTCCGAAAACTTTCAACTTACTTTTTACAAGGTCTACTAAAAGCAGATGATTGTCTGTTCCGTTCGTTACAAGGGAATAGCCTAAGTTGATGAACTCTTCAGCCATAGCTTGAGCGTTTTTGACTATTTGTCTAGTATATTCCTTGAATTCAGGTTGCAGTGCTTCCTTGAAACACACTGCTTTTGCCGCTATACAGTGTTCGAAAGGACCTCCTTGAGTTCCAGGAAAAACTGCTTTGTCTATTGCTTTGGCAAACTTTTCTTTGCAAAGTATTATAGCCCCTCGAGGTCCTCTAAGGGTTTTATGTGTAGTTGAGCTGACTATGTCTGCATAAGGAAAAGGATTTTCGTGCGCCTTCCCAGCAACCAACCCTGCTATGTGTGCAATGTCAGCAAACAGTATGGCATTGACTTCGTCAGCTATCTCTCTGAATCTTTTGAAGTCTATTTTTCTAGGATAGGCTGAATATCCGCACAATATCATTTTTGGCTTATGTTCCAAAGCCAGTTTTCTGACTTCTTCAAAATCTATCAACCCTGTTTCTTTATCCAGATGATAATGAACAAACTTGTATGCTGCTCCAGAAAAGTTCACGTTTGATCCATGCGTTAAATGTCCACCGTGTGCGAGTTCTAGTGCCAATATTTTATCACCTAAGTTTAAAGTGGCTAAATAAACAGACATGTTAGCTGTTGCTCCTGCATGCGGTTGTACGTTTGCGTGTTCTGCATCAAAAAGCTTTTTTACCCTATCTATTGCGATACTTTCTATCGAATCTATGATCTTGTTACCTGCATAGTATCTCTTGTTTGGATAACCTTCAGCGTACTTGTTATTCAGTGGAGTTGCCAAGGCCTCCAAAACAGCTAAACTAGCATAGTTTTCACTTGCAATCAATCCGATAGTGTTTCTCTGGCGCTCAAGCTCCATTTTTACATACGAATAAACTTCCTGGTCTACACTAGCCAAGTGTTTATAATAATTATTCATAAAACCAGCTCTTTGGTCTTTTCAAAAAAAGAATACTCACAATAAATTAGAGCTGAAAAAAGATTTTAAATAGATGTAAAAAATATGAAAGAAGTTTAGCTTAGTTACAAGCCTAGTTATCCTCCTCTGAGCTTGCTCAATAGTATGAAAACCATAACAGCTGCAACCAAGCCTGCGCCATATCCAAATATCGGATCATCGTCAGGTCTGAACTCTTGCCACATGAACACTATCCCTGCACCAACGATTATTCCAAGCACAACACTCAGTACTGAAACCCATGCTTTTGACATTTTCTTGCCTCTTTTAAAAATATATTATCATTTTTTATTTAATTATTAAAAAAGTTCCTTATCTTTTTTATACCGTTGGAATTACTTTGTTTCACTCATTGTTGATAATTTTGGTCGTGTTTGCCTCTCCAAATTTTGGCAAAACGATTTCTTTGACCTTAAAATTTAGCTCTTGGATTATTGTAATTCTTTTTTGGTCGTAACCATAAAATAGAATATCAGGTTTAATTAATTCAAGAAAGTATTTGTAGTTCAGATCTCTATCGCCTACCAACGCAACGTCCACATACCTTAGGGCTTTGATACAATCAGTTCTTTCGCTTTGGTTCTGTAAAGGATTTCTTTTTTTAAGCTTTTTGATTAGCTCGTCATTAGCTAATATCACTATCAAAACATCACATAATTCTTTTGCTTTCTTCAGCATTTGCACATGGCCATAGTGCAGGATTTCGAATTTACCTCCTGTTATGCCTACCTTGAAAAGTTTTCTTAAGTGTGGCTTAAGTTCATAATTACCTCTAGCGTTCTCATAAACCAATTCGTGGTATCTTTTTGGTATCCTATAGTTTTTATTGCCGTGATTAGATATCAAATCGATAAAGCAATCAATAGCTTTCAACTTAGTACTTTTTAATTTAGCTAATCCTGAAACTCTAGTTTTCATGATTGAATTCTCCATAAAAAATCATTTATCGAGTTTGTCTTTAAGCAGTTTTTCAACTATCTTAGGCTCTGCTAATTTTTTTGTCAATTTCATTACCTGTCCAAACAAAAAGTGGAACGCTTTCTCATTGCCTTGTTTGTAATCTTCTACTACTTTTTTGTTGTTCAACAGAACTTCATCTATGATTGCTGAAATTTTCTCTTCGTCTTCCAATTTTTCTTTGATAGCAGTTTTGCCTTTATCAAGTAATTCGATCAGCATTTGCTCAGCAATTTTTTCATGGATCTTTTTTTCAGACAAAAGAACAATTATCTGCTTGATGTCTGAATACTTGAGCTTAGAATCAGAGAAGTTCATGGATCTGTAGTTCAGTTGTTTCCTCAGGTCTCTGTTTAGCCACTTGACTGCCAATTCAGAATTTATGTTTTCTTTTACAAGCTTCTCAAAAACATCAGATATGTTTTTATCTTGTGCAAGGATCTCCGCATCGTGTCTTTTTATTTTGTAAGTTTCTACCAATCTTTGGATTTTTTGTTCTGGCAGTTCCGGTAATTGAATCGAATCAACGTATTCTTTTGTAACGTAGATAGGTACTAGATCAGGGTCTGGTATATACCTGTAATCGTCAACAGTTTCTTTTTTTCTAGAGCCTATGGTTATGCCTTGTGATTCGTCAAAGTGTCTAGTCTCTCTTTCCACTTTCATGTTCTGTTTCAAAAGTGTTGATTGTCTTGTTATTTCGTAATTGAGAGCAGTTATCACACCCCTAAAAGAATTTATGTTTTTTATCTCTACCCTGTTACTGCCTCTCAAAGAGATGTTTGCGTCTACCCTCATCGAGCCTTCTTCTCTTCTCGTTATCTCCAAGTAGTCTAGCAATATCGCTAATTTATCCAAGAACTTTTTTGTTTCTTCTGAGCTCTTGAAGTCTGGTTCAGTAACTATCTCTATCAAAGGATTGCCGCACCTGTTGTATTCAACTAACCCTGTTCTGATATCGTATCTACCTGGGTCTTCTTCCAAATGAATTTCTCTGATCCTTATTCCGTTTAAGTTGCCTTTTACTGCTATGGGCATAGAGGTTCTCTGGTAATTCGAAGGCAGATCTGGATAAAAGTAGTGTTTTCTCTGTACGAATATCTCTTTTTCTGTCAGCACTTGTGCATTCAGTGCTTTTGCAAGTTTAACTGTAAACTCTATCGCTTTCTCGTTTATAGCCATTGGTTTTGCTCCTGGTTGGCTGGTGCATACTTCACAGATGTTGGTGTTAGGTTCTTTTTGGTAGTCAGTAGAGCAAGTACAAAATAGCTTTGATTCAGTATTGAGTTGAAGATGAATCTCTAAACCAATGATAACATCATCACGTTCCATGATATCCTTTAAATCATAAAACGTTTTAATAGTATATTTGACTTTTCATTCATTTATGTGACTTTCATGCAACTCCAAAATAATCACGGTCAGAAAAAAGAGATAGAGCTTGATCCTGATTTATCTCTAGAACTGAATTTAGACAAAAAGTATAATGAGCTCAAGGAACTGAAAAAGAAACTAAATTCTCTTGAATCTAAACGTACAGCGCTAATTAATAAGAACAAGCCATCAAAGAAAGAGCATAAAGAAAGAAAGGAACAAAGCAAGCAGAATATCTTTTATAAGTTCATAACCTCTAATAATAAAGTCATTTATGCAGGTAGAAACGCTCACCAAAACGATATATTGTTTTCAAGATTTGCTAAAGCAAACGATTTGCTTTTTCACGCAGATATAATTGGTGCGTCTTTGATCCTTCTCAAAGAAGGAAAAAAATCTGATTCAGATGAAAAAGCCCAAGCAGCCCAAATAGCTGCATGTTATTCAAACGCATGGAAATTGAAGAGTGCTGTAATAGACGTGTATTCATTTTTGCCTGAACAAGTAGAAAAGGCTGCTTCTGGTCTGTATTTGCAGAAAGGCTCTTTTATCATAACAGGCAAAAAAGAATGGTATAAGAACGTTGAACTCAAATTGAAGATAGGTATTCTGAGAGACGATTTCTGTGTTTTCCCTTATAGTGCAGGAGTTGAATTGATTGAGCAAAGGATTATAGTTCCTGGGAATATTGAAAAAGAGGACTTTTGTCAGCAATTATCTAAAATTTATAATTTTTCCTCAGATTACATATCTAAAAAATTGCCTGCAGGAAAAATGAACTTTCTTGAAGAACAATAGCTCAAAAATTAATCACAGCATTTTTCTTATTCCAGTACCGTATTGAAAAGCAATTTTCTTCCTCAAAGCTATTTCTTCTTTTATGCCATAGTGTATTGCGGATTTTCTTAAAACCAATTTTCTTAACTCATGCGAATTTAGCTTTGGATTTATTCTTAGGGCATTCATTACAAATCCTTTCTCTAGATAAGGCAATATACCTTGCATGTCAAAAAAGTCCAAAATTTTTTTGTTCCTTATTAGATCCTTTATTGGCAAGTTTTTGAGTTCATAGATCTGGAATTTATTGATTTTGTTCATATCCATTTCTTTTTCCAGAAATCTCTGCTGATAATGGTAGCCAAAAAAAAGTTCCTCTGTGCCTGAGCCAAGTATGAGATACTTGAATCTGTTTTTTAATTTTTTACAAATCAAGTACAAAGGTAGTCCAAGGCTCAGGTTTAATAAATCGTTATAATTTCCAAAAATGTGCAAAAACTCTTTTTTTGAATTGTTTTCATTTTGATCAAATATCATGAACTCTATTCTATTATGATCGAAGTGTTTTTTGACAAATTCAAGGTCTTTTGATTTTTTAGTACCTGCGCATATTGTTTTAATTTCAATGTTGTTTTTCTTATAGATGTGATAAAGGAAAGCAGAATCAATACCCCCAGACAACATAAGTGCAGTCTTTTCCAAATCGATTTCTTTTATGGTGGTTAGGCAACTCTTTTCTAGACTTTCTATAACTACTTTTATTGCTTGCTCCAAATCATTAATATCTCTTTGAGGGTTTTTTTCAAAGTCTTCAACGACTTTTAGGTATTCGTAGTCATTCATCAAAGTATTTGCTTCATCTTTTTCCATTCAAAAGTCCCTTGAAGTGGTTGATTATATTCATGTAGTTGATAAAAGCTTCAAAAGGCGAATCGTAATGTGAGAAATAGTTGTGAACATCTTGATCTGACAAGCTCTTTGTGGAGAGATAGTAAAGATGGTCGCTTGTCTGTAGTAATCTCCAAATATGTATCAGATATTTGTCATAAGTGTCTTTTACTTCCGTTTCTATCTCTTGAACAGCCCTGAAACATTCTCTCTGCATGTCGTTTCCTAGCCAAGCAGAAACATCCCTCTCTAGATCAGCCCAGGAAATCGGATAATGTGCGTCTATAGTATCATGTGCTCTGTGCTTTTCGGCAATCTTATGAGGATGATTAAAGCTCAAATGTTTGTACTTGTTCACTTCTTCAGGAAGTTTTTTCAAGAAATCAAATATTCCAGTGTCTTGCCAATGGTGCTCTCCAAAGGTTTCGTAATCCATGAACAGGTTGATGGTATCTCCACTAGTTGAAGCCAACCATGAGGCATACTTGTCTGCTGTTAAAGGATACTCAGACCACCATTTTGCAGAAAATCTATAACCTATGTCATCGCTCAATCTATAGTTTCTCAGCATAGCTTTGATATGTTTAGTTTTGTTAATGTGATAGAGGTAGTTGGGGCTTCTCCATCCCAAAAGGTTTTCTATTCCTTCGCCCAATATAACGGTATGGTCAAGGCTTTCCACAGTACTTGCTATTTCATTCGAAAAAATCAGTTCTGTGTTACGAAAAGCAGATGTAGTAGATATTCCATACTTTGCCATTATCTCTTTGTGTTCTTTTATCTGTTGCATGAACTCGATTTTGCTTGGAAAAAGTGAAGATAATGAATGATAATAAGTTTCAGACAAAATACTGACATTTTTGTGCCTCGCCAATTCAATGAACGAATCAAGTACTTCTGGATAGTATCTCTTGCACTGTTCTATGAAAACTCCAGTTATCGAAAAAGAAAACTTGAAATCGTGTTTATCAGCCAATTCAAGTAGCAACGAATTAGTAGGGAAATAACATTTTTCTGCGACTTTTTTCAGTATCTTTTTGTTCAGTTCGTGATCAAAGTAGTCTTCGTAAGGGTCTTTGATTTTGTAAATAGAATAAATTCTTTTCAATCTTAAAGGTTGGTGGACCTGGAAATAAATACAAATATCCATAAACGTATTTTTATGTTTTCAATTTAAAATTATTTTTTGCAATGCATTTTTTTTGCAAAAGCTTTTATCTTATCTATGCATTGCATAAGGCATAATTCATGCATATAAAAAAATTCCTTTAGGAATATTTTCTGTAACATTTTTTAAAAACAACTATTTTCATAATCACACTATGCAAAGAAATATTGTTGTAGAGTTTCTGAACGAGCCTTTGCCTGATGAGAGAGTAGTGGAAATAGTTGAAAGAAAGGGTTTAGGCCATCCAGATACACTGATTGACGGAATAATGGAAGAAATATCTATCAACCTTTCAAACTATTACCTAGATGAAATCGGAGTGATTTTACATCACAATGTAGACAAAGGGTTAATCGTAGGGGGTCAATCTAAACCAGAGTTTAATGGAGGAAAAATAACTTATCCGATAGAAGTGATTTTGGCAGGTAGAGCAACAGCATCCTATTCTGATGGGAATAAATCATTAGAGATTCCAGTACATTCTATAGCTATATCTACTGCAAGAAAATTCCTCAAAGAAAATACAAGATTTTTGGACATAGACAATGATGTAATTTATTCAACCAAGATTCTTGAAGGCTCTGCTGATCTGAAATCAGTTTGTGATCACAAACACAAAGTGCCTTTGGCAAACGATACTTCCTTTGGAATAGGATATGCTCCTTTCACTGATTTAGAGAAAATGACAAAACAAATTGAAAAATATCTGAATTCTAAAGAATTTAAGAGCAGATTTCCGTATGTTGGAGAAGATATCAAAGTTATGTCTCTGAGAGAAAGAAACAAAATAAAAATAACGATTGCATGCGCTTTTGTAAGCAAATTCATATCTTCATTAGATGACTACTTTGACAAAAAACAAAGAGTAGTCGATGAATTAATGAAGTTTCTTAAAAAATATCAAAATAATTACGAAATAGAACTCTTTTTGAATACAGCCGACAACAAACAGAATAAGGTTTGCTATCTGACTGTTACAGGTTTGTCTTGTGAAATGGGAGATGATGGATCAGTTGGTAGAGGTAACAGATTATCTGGACTAATAACACCAATGAGATTGACAACGCTTGAGGCTGCTGCAGGCAAAAACCCAGTCAATCACGTAGGGAAAATTTACTCTTTTGCAGCACAAGAAATTGCTGAGCTGATCGTAAATGATTTCAAGGACGTGAAAGGTTGTAACGTAATACTATTATCACAGATTGGAAAAGAAATTGACAAGCCAAAAATTGCAGACATCAAGATTTCAACATACCATAATCATAAGGTAGATCAAATTATTTCAAAACTAGAATCTTCTGTTGATTCTTACTTAGAAAGCATTACTTCGATAACAGAAAAATTGTTGAAGAAAAAGGCTGGAAACTGTTATGCATGAAGTAAATCAAAATTTCTATGTATCTTTACTCAGTCAATTTTCCCAAATTACTTTTGACAACACTACCTGAATGCAGTTTGTTGTCTAAAGCCTTTTTGATTTCGTTAGTGTCTTCTGATACGAAATGTAATTCGATGTTACTTCTTTTTGCTATTTTAGCAGCTACAGAATCGAACACAAAGTTAGTGCCTGCAGTTCTATTATCATACTTATTTGCTAACTCAATTAATTCATCATGCGTTAATGCTTTCAGTTTCCTTGCATTTTTGTGCTCTTTAGGGTTCTTGTCATAGATGCCGTCAATAATAGAAACATTGATCAATTTTTTGGCTCCTATAGCTTCGGCTAAAAGCACAGAATCAGTATCAGTTGTTATGCCAGGAATAGTACCATACATGACAACTGTTTTGTTTGAAAAATATATTTCTCTTGCTTTTGCAAAACTGTTTACTGCATTTGGATATGCGTTTTTGCCTATAGCTGCTATTAAAAGCATTGCATTTTGCCTTGTTGAAAGAATTGCACATTCATCAGCTAAGAATTCGTTATTGGATAGCAACTTCATTGCATTTGCATACACTCTTGCAGAAAATCCTCCTCCGACAACGATCCCTAAATGATATTCAGCTAAGAGTTTTCCTAGCCTCTTCAAGTAATCAATTTGAATTATCCCGTTTTTGTTTATTATGCTCCCTCCTATGGATAAAACAGTCATAAAACAACCTCATGCTTTTATCAATCTAATATAATTATTTTTACTACCTATTTTAAACTTTGAATCATAACAATTTACTATGAAGAAAAGCGATTTTATCGATTTTTCAAAGAACATGAAATTAATTTTAGAAGCATTTAACGAAAGAGAAGAACATCAAACCAAGTGCCTTGACTTAATGCGTGAAATTGTCAAAAGAGCAGGAAAAATCATCACAGTTTTACATGTAGATCCTTCAAAAGTAAACACACTGGAAATTCAGAAAGAATTTAATGAAATAGAGAATCAGATTAAAGAGTTGAAATCTCTCATAGACAAGATAAAGTGGTTTCAATCTTTCTTGATTATTTCAGAACAAGAATACTGTGAAGCATACTTATTCTACGTATTTTTAAAGGAACAGAGAGTTTGCATTTATGATGATTTACCAATAAAAATTTCATACGATTCGTATTTCTATGGCTTATGCGATTTTACTGGAGAGCTCAAGAGATTTTCTCTAAATAGTTTGTTGAAAAATGATTACAAAACTGCAGAGTTGTGTGTCAACACTATAGAAAAAGTCTTCAATGAAGTTTCTTTGTTCAAGTTCTCTGATTCAGTGGTCCCTGAATTAAGAAAGAAGATAGACACGATGAGGGTTAATCTAGACCATGCAAAGAGTGAGCTTTTTATGTACAAGATGCGAATAAAAGACTCAAAAGAGTGAGATATTATGATGAAAAAAGTTGAGAATTTCGAAGTTGAATTGATTGAAAAGATAAAGGAAACTGAAGATATAATCACATTCAGATATAGGCGAATAGACAACAAGAAACTTGATTTTTTTCCTGGCCAGTTTGTGTCATTAACTGTTCCAAGCATGCCAGATGAATTCAGAAAGACACGTGCCTATTCTATTTGTTCATCTCCATTTTTTGATTACATAGACCTTTCGATTAAAATAAAAGAATCTGGTTTTACAAAGGTTCTGTCAGAAGAAAGCATAGGCACAAAACATAGGATGATTGGACCATTGGGAGAATTCATTTTTGACGAAAACAAATACGATAAAGTAGTATTCGTTGCTGGTGGAATAGGCATAACCCCTTTCATGTCTATGTTGAGGTACATAAGAGACAAAAACTTGTCAACTGATGTCTACTTGTTTTTTTCCAACAGAACAGTGAGTTCTATTCCTTTCAAGAATGAACTTGATCAGATAACGAATAAGATGAAAAATATTAAGATAATTTATATCATAACACGAGAAAACGTAGAAGGTTATGAACTTGGTAGAGTGTCTGAAAATACAATACTCAAGTATGTTAAAAACCCACAAGACTATGTCTATTTTTCATGTGGTCCATTAGAATTAATCCAACACACTGAAAATATATTGGAAAAATTAAACGTCCCTAAAACCCAGTTCAAAAAAGAAAAGTGGTAGTTTATTAACAAATACAAACTTTTTTAAAAATTTTGTGCTACATCTTTTTATCTCATTCTGAGATGGTAGATATGCATACAATCAGAAGAATCAACATAAGGAATAATACTGAAAGCAACACATCAAAAAATAGTCGAAATTCAAGAAAACTTTTTGAATTTTCAATCATTGAACCTATGAAAGTAATTGTTTTTGACGATACTAGAATTAAATTGGATTTGTCTTATGATCAAAACTCAAATCAACATATTCTTAGTTTCCAAGAAGCTTACAAATATTTTTCGAAGATCTTTTTCATTTCTGACCTACATTTTTCAGATTCAACAGTTTTCGATACTTATAGAAATTCACATTTTTCTTCTGTATACGAAATGGACACGAAAATAGTTCAATCATGGAATGAAAAGGTTGATGCAAATTCTTTGATATTTATTTTAGGGGATTTAGTTGTAGACAAGGATTCTTTTCGCGCAGCACATTTTTTATACCAGTTAAACGGTTACAAGATAATTGTAAGTGGCAACCATGATCCTAAAGAATTCTCCAAACCAAAGGTTATTGATTTGACATTTGATAGAATGTCTTTTATTTTGGTCCATGCATTGAGCGATGTTAGTAAGAACTACAAGAATCCTAATAAATATTATTTACATGGTCACACGCACAACGGATTTCTAACAGACAAAAAATATTCAATTGATTACTATACAAATGAACTCCTTAAACGTCTTAAAGAAAAAAGGGCATTAAACGTTAATCTTGAATTTCATGAATACAAGCCTTTAGAATTAAGTGAAGTACTCAAATTGATTGAACTCTCCAAAAAGTGACTTTGTGATCATATCATATATCTCTTTTTAAGAGAGTATAAAAATAAAACAGTATCAAGTTAAATATATTAACTTGAGCCATATCGTAAAGAGAAAGTTTGCAACCTAATTCTTTCAAAGCTGTTATTGAATTGTATGCTTTGTTGTTAATTGCATTTACCAATAATGATTTGCCTCTACTATCTCTGCTATTCAAATCTAAATTGAATTTATTTTTGAAGTGCAATAACAAATCTACATTGAGATTATCATTTTGGATTAAGTAGTCAATTATTGTTTTACCGTGATAGTCTTCCTGGGTTAAATCTTGACTTTTCTTCACGAAATGCATCAGATATTCTGGTTGAGCATTAATAGCTGCAATGTGTAGATGCGTTTGCCCTTGATTATTAACTGTATCAGTATCTGCATTATGTTGTATTAACATTAATGCGATTTCAATGTTACCGTATTTAGCACATTCATGCAAACAAGAATTACCTTCAGTGTCTTTTACATTTGGATTAGCTCCATTCTCTAAGAATATTTTAGCAGCATGCTTATTGAATGCATGAATAGTAGTAATAAGAGGCGTGTTATTATGAGAATCTCTTGAATTTAATAATTCAACCACTGTCTTTTTTGACAAACTTGACTTAATTAAGAATTCTAATGTATCATTTAAAAAATTTCTTGCACAAACGTGAAATATAGTTTCTCCACGCTCATTACGGGCTAAGTGAATGTCATCGTTTTTAAATTTAAAGAGATACTCCGAGCAAATCAATGAAAAAAGTGGCATGTTATACCCATTGTAATAGAAGAAGTTAAACAGAGACTCTCTATATATCTGCTTAATTTTCTCAGTGTCTTTAGTGTTATTTAGCTCAGAAAAAAAAGTGTGAAGAAATTCTGTATCATTAATCATTAATGCATTTTTTACATCTAAAAGCAAGTCTTTTGTCTCTTTGCTCTGTAATAATTTCCTTACATGTGAGTTCATTTTCTGTTTTTGACTTTCTTCCAATCTTCTAAACTCAGGCATTTGGAATCGCTGAAACATAACATCACATTATTATATTTACAACAACACCTTTTTAAGTTATTTGGTTAAATATTGTACTGTGCAAGTAAAAAAATTACCACGAAACGACGCACGGCGGCGAGTAGTTCAGTATACTCAAGGAGGAAAACTCTTTATCAACAGAGAGGCAGATATTCCTTTGCTAGATCATATTTCTTTTACTCCATCTAATAAAAAAGATGGTGAATCAAGATCCTGTTTCTTTGTGCGCTCACAAGATCCATCAATTCATAAAAATTCTACTATCAAATTATCTAGTAATCTCGAAATAGGTTTGGTAGGTCCAGACAAAACTTTAAGCAGTAATCCTCCGCTTGTCCTTTACATTGTTTACTCTGATAGATATTACGTGACAGAATTTGGCTCGTTTGATGATGTCTTGCTTATTTCGGATCTGCACTTTTACGACAAAGAAAGGTTTAAATTTTTAAAAAGTATTTTAAGGAAACTAGGAATCCCAGATTTTAAAATAATTCGAGACTATGATACTTTTCTGAACAGTCAAATCTCTTATCTACAACAAACCTTGGCTTCTCACAGAGAGACATTGATTAAATATAAAAACAGAGACTGCAGATTTTTGATCGTAGTTCTTGGAGACATAGGTTCTAAGAGCACAGATGTTTCTTTATGGATTAAGTGTTTAATGCAAATTGCTCAGCCTCATGACGCTTTTTTGCTAGTTTCTGGCGACAATGAAGGCCTTGATGAAAATTTGAAATTTCTTCATTCGTTCAGACCATATTTTGCTCATCATGCCATTTTAATACTGAGATCTGAGGATTTAAATGTGCGTACAGTGCTCCCTCATACCTTTTTCTTACATTTGACACATAGACCTACTTCTTTCATAATCGTTACTAGCGACAGAGAATCTCATAAAGTTCCAAACATTCATGGACATTCCCACATAGAGCAAGAGCAGCAAATTGAAGAAATTTTAAGTCAGGTGATGCTCGGAGCAATTGACGTCCGACAAGCAAAAATTCCAGAAGTTTGGTTTAACAAAAGACAAATCAATGTAGATTGGACTTATCATGTCAGGACACTAGGTTTTGCAAGGTTAAGTGCCATATTATATGCTTTAGGGTATATTGTTTTAGATGAAGTGAAAAGTTTCGATCAGGATGTTTACTTAGATCCTTTAGGTCTTCGAGAATATATTGATTAGAGCATATTATTTAATCAAGAGAGAACTTTTGATCAGCCTAATTCTTATCTTTTAAATATTCAAAAGCTGAATAAGCTGCAATAACAGCTTCTGCAATTCCAGTAACTGCTTGTTTGAAATATGAATCAGTTACATCTCCTGCTGCAAAAACACCTTTTACATTGGTTTCTGATTTTCGGTTTATCTTTATTTCGCCTTTTTCGTTTGTTTCTACTCCAAGTTGCTTAGCAATTTCTGAATTAGGAATAGCGCCTATAGCAATAAACAACCCTGAAATTTTAAGTACTTTAGAACCTTTATACTCTTTATCCAATTCTATGGCTTCGACTTTTTTCTCGCCTATAACTCTTGTAACATTAGTCTCATAGATAATTTCGATATTCTTGACATTTGCCAGTTTTTCCAGATTAGCTTTTTCAGCCTTGAGTTGTTTTCCTCTGTAGATTATATATACTTTGGAGCACACATTACTAAGTACCAAGGCATCTATGACTGCAGAATCGCCTCCACCTACAATAGCAGTTTCTTTGCCTTTGTAGAAAGCTGCGTCACAGAGTGCGCAATAGTGTATACCTTTATGCTCCAATTCCTTGTAACCTGGAATGTCTAGTTTTCTATGAGTTGTTCCTGTTGCAATTATGATCGACTTAGACACATATTCTTTAGCTTCGAACTCAGTTTTAACGTAAAACAATTGATTTTCTTTTTTTACCTGAATAACTTTGTCGTTTTTTATTTCTATGTTATAAACTTGCGCATGTTCTTTAAGTTTCTCAGCTAATTCAAAGCCTGTTATGGATTTGAATCCTGGATAGTTTTCTACTAAGTTAGTCCAGGTAATAGTACCTCCAGGTAATTCTCCAATTAATAGAGTTTTCATTCCAAGTCTGCCTGAATACATACCTGCTGCATAACCTGCTACTCCAGTACCTATGATAATGACATCATAAATATCAGATTTTGACTGCATAACCACCATCTCTTTTTGATGAGCTATGTATGCTAATAAGTAAAGTAGACACATGAGTTAATAAGAGGTATAGCTCAGATATTGTTGCTTTCCAACATAGCGTTTGCTTTTTCTACGAGAGACCTAATTTTCTCTTTGGTTTTGATTATTTTTGTTTCTAGTTTTTCGTCTTCATCTAGTAATTTCTGAGATTCTACACTATACCTTTTAGTTAATTCTCTAATTTTTGCCAGATATTCTACTCTATATTTCTGTAGTGTTTGCTCTCTGAAAGTGAGTAATTTTTCTTCAAAGTCTTTCATTTCTTTCTTATGTTTTTCTATAGTCTCATCTATGGTTTTTATATAATTTTTCATATTTTCTTGATGGTTTTCGAACTCATGCAATAGATTTTTAAGTTGTTCTTCTTTTTCTTTTACGTCTTGTGTTAGTTCTTTAATCAAAGATGTTTGTTGTGATCTTATTTTTTCAAAATAATTTTTCATTTCATTGTTCTTTTTTTCTGCATCCTCAAGCATATTGAAGATTTTGACAATTTCCTTTTTGCTATTCTTTAAAGAGGTTTCGTATTCATTAATTTGTTTTTGGATTTCATTTATTTCTTTTTGATATGCGTTGGCGTTACTCAAGTATTCTTTTTTTTGTAGTTCTATATTTTCGATACTTTTATTAATATCATTTACAAGTTCATCACATTCATTCAGCATCTTTACAAACGAATCTTTAGTAGAATTTAGTTTAATCAATAACTCGTCTCTTTTTTGTTCTTTTTCGTCTTTTTCTTTTTCTAATTCAGCAATCCTAGTTGGAATCGCATTAACATCTTCATTTAATTCAAGTATTTTTTTTGCGTATTCTGCAAGTAGAGATTCTAGTTCTCTTATTTGTACATTCAGCTTAGTCTCTAGAGGTACTATCTCTTCTCTGAATAATTTCTCTCTTTCTTTTTCGTAAATCCAAAGCTTTTCTTGCTCTTTGTTCAATTCTCTTATGAGTGTAGAATAATCAGTAGAATGTTGTTTCTGTTTTGCAGTTTCAGCTTCTTCTGCCTTTTTGTTTTCCAATTTTTTGTGTTGCATTTGTTTGATAGTTTGTTCTACATGTTTTTTTTCTTCGTCATCTTTAACGTTCCAAATTATGTAAGTGTTAGTCAGCTTATATTCAATTTCGATTAAGTTTTCGTTTTCGAGCATTTCAAGGTAATTTTGGAGTCTTTCTTCATCTAAATTAGTTAATGATTGAAGAGTTTTAAGCGATATATACTTCTCTTTTTTTAGAAGGTTCACTAACTCATCGATATCAGTTAGCTTCAAGTGCTTTTTGCTCTGCATACTTTTCAACCTTTATTCTGAACATTCCACCCAACTTGTTTATACCCAATTTAGCAGCTCTTTTTATCACTTCAACATTTTCATAATCTGAATTTATCATGAAAATGGAGCTTCCTTTTTGAATCCTAACAGCTACGTCGGTAGTTCTACCAAAAGACCTTCTCATACCTTTTGACAGTCTATCTGCGCCTGCTCCTGCAATCATTTTGTTTTCTCTTATTACGTGGAAAGGATATTTTAAAACTTTGAAGAAATACTTTTCTGGAAGAGCTTTTTCTAGTACTTTATTTATAGCCACTCTTGCTGCTTCTACAGCACAGTCTCTAATTATAACATCTTTTTCTGCTACTATGTCAAATTTAGTATTGAAATTACCATCTTTTTTTCCCATATCAAAGATATGCAGATGCCTGTGTGGCATTGCTTTTATGTAAGATTTTCTAGGTTTGTTTCTTGAGAATCTGGTATAAGCAACTTTGTCCATGTCTCTGACTGTTCTTGCCGGTCTTCTCCCCATATTATCTACCTTTAATATAGTACATGTATATTTTAACATGAAATGTTATTAAATATAACTATTCCTTATACGTTTTCTTTATACGTTGGTCAATTACGGGAAACTATAACAAGTATGAAGTTATTATAAGTACCTCTTTAAAAACTTTACATATTTCTGCATAATTCTTTCTTATAGTAGAAATACGTTCTTCTTGAAATAACTTTTTTTTCCAGCAGTTTCTTAAGCTTATTAATGTCTAATCTTTTTTTTTCAATTTTGTTTTTCCTTCCTCTTTTTTTACTTACGATTATGATTTCAATGTTTGTTCTGAGTAGTTTTGATAGGTTCATTCTGCGCGCTATTGATTTAGGTAAACTCAGTTCATTAAACTTGATCAATCCTATCAACTTTGCCAGTGTTTTTTTTCCCAAGTAAGACGAAGTTTCAACTCTTTGCACGATTTTTCCTGCATTTGAAAAGATGAATTTTTCCATTTCAGATTTTTTCTTTGGTAATATTAGAATTGAATTTTTATTGTGGTTCATAAGCATAATTTAATGTCAGTCGTTAAATTTCTTCAATCTCTCAAAGTCTACTTTATCGAGTATTTCTAAGCTTTTTTGAACTTCGTTTTTACTTATTCCAATTATTTGTGATGCAATGTTAACATCTTTTATGTGCTTTGCTAACAAAGCTGCCAAAAGTCTATCATTCTCGAGAACGTTGTATTTTTCTAGTTCTACAAACTCTTTAATCGCCTCTTTCAGGGAATAATTTTTGTTGTCATGTATGAATTCATCAAAAAGTTCTGCATACAATTCTTTGTTCTGAATCGTGAAATTGGGTAAGAAATTGAAATTTATGTTGGAAATCATGTGAGTTATCAAATACCTCTGGATCATATTTCTTGAGTATTCAAATAGGTGTTTACTTATTCTATTTTTTGTGTGCTCTATCTCTTTGGCCAATTCATTGTCTAAGAAGAATTCTTCGCCGTCATAAAAAGCCAAGTTACTATTTACTAATTCTTCTTTGACTTCCTCATATCCATTCACCAAATCAATTCTGTATAATGAGTTCAATTTATTCTTTTTCATCAACTCATCGTATTTTTTGAACTTATCGCTGGTATTTTTTATAGCTCTATCTATGAATTCAAGGTTTTGTTCTACTGAATGTGATGTCAGGGCAGTAGCTAAAGCAATTCTATATTCAGCTCCTTTTATCAAAGTTTTTAACGGATTCAAGAACTTCGTTCCAATAATTTCGGCAGAGTTCCCGTATATGGCTTTGACCCTTTCGTTGATGTTATTCGGATTAATCAACTTAAATGATTCAATCACTTCATTGTCTTTTTCGTTTCTGTATTTCAACGTGACCAATACTGAATACTCTTCTACGCTTGTACTTAGGAACTGCATGAGAGTTAAATAGCATTCGTATGCGTAAATGTTATAAGTTGCAATTCTTTTTACATATGATCCGTCATAAGGTAGGTAGTGTATCAATTCATTGAAGTAATTAGTGTTCTTAAAATGATTGCATAATCTGTGTGCTGCGTAAGCAACTTTAGCCCTTCTTAGAGTATACTTTTTCAACAAGTAGATTTCCTTCATCTTTTTGATTTGCCTTTTAATGTCTTTTTTTGTGTCTGCAGAAACTTCCACATCTTTTAGCGGAACTATAATGGGTTTAAAAGGATTAGCAAAACCCATGTTTTTCATAGTTTCTACTAGTTCTTCAATCACTTGAATGTTACTTGGGTTAAAATTATGAATACTATCCAGCAGTTCATTTGTCTTTCCTATCAGGCTTTCACTTGTCAAATCCTTCATATAATAAAATACTCAATCAAGGATTAAATACTCTTCTTAAAAACAAATTTAAACTTTTAATGAGAATTATTTTTGGCTCTTAAACTTTTTTAACCTTGAACTACAAATCATGGTAACACTTTGTTTTTCTTGATTTTTTCTTTCAGGTAATCAACAACAAAGGACAATCTAGGACCTTGTAAAGCATCTTGTTCTATCTTCTTTTTCTGTTGAAGAACTTGTTTTAGTTCGTTTACCCACTCTTTGTGTGCTTTTATCCATTCGTATTCAAGTAGTTCTTCTGCTCTTTTTATATCTATTTCTTTAGCTTTGATGGTTAATTTTTCTAGGAAAGAATAATCTTTGATATCTTGCATCGTAACTCCGATAAACTTAGCTTCAGGTACTGCTATGTTTCTTCCAAGGTATGCCAAGTTCATAGACCCTGTTTTTATAGTCCAATAGATGTACCATCCCCACGCATCACAGTCGGTAAACACGTAAACAGGTAAATCATAATCAGCCAATTTTCTTATCAGTCTTCTGCATCCTCTTGATGCCTGGCCTTTTGGTGTTATAAGAATACACTTTTCTTTTTCCCAGAACCTTTCTTCGTTCAGTCTCTGCCACATCGCGTCTTTTTCAACAACTAAAACATATTTTGCTTTAATGTCTTTGAACTCTATGTCATTGTCTACATCACTAGGTATAGCCCAACCTGATCTTCCAAGCTTAGTTCCGTCTATTTCTATGTTTTCTCCACCAAACCTGTCTATTATTTTGAACATACCTGCAGCTACACCTTTCCTATCTGTTGTTAAGTTTAAATCTTCTCTTTTTACGTCCAACGCCAGTTCAAGGTCTTCGATTAAGGGATTGCTTTCGCTTTGTTCGGAAAAAAGTTCTTCTTCCACGTCTTCTCCCAAAGAAAATTTCAGTTGATAAAACAAACCTCTGATTGAGGTGTGCGCATTTTCTTGAAGGAATTTTTTGCACTTATTTGCTATAGCAATTGTTTGCATGAACTTTTTGGCTTGAGCGATGTTAAGAAAAGTCCTTTCTTCTGTTTTATTTCCCAATAATAAGTACCCAAGTCCAGGGTCATAAAGTACATTACTTTTAGCCCTTATCTTGGTTTTGAATTTAGGGCTTTCATTTTTTTGTATTTCTGTTACCATGTCGTTTCCCAATTCTTCAAGTTTTTTCACAACTTCTTCTTTAGCCATTTTCTCTACCTGACGAAAGTGATAAGAGAGCTATAAACATCTGTTTGTTTATTTATTAATTCATTCTTCTATAGACTCTTCATCAAATAATTTTTTTTGTTTTTTTACTTCTGATTGATTTTCAGTTCTTTCAAGTTCTTTTTCAATTTCCATGATTTCTTCTTCTGATAATTCTACGTTATTGCTCTGAAGATATCTTTTTTCAATCAATTCTTCTAGTTTCTTTTTGAGTTCGTTGTAGTTATTTTTTCCAGAGAGTTCAGATATGTCTTTTGCCAGTTGTTCTACGTACCTGTAAAGAACTTTCTTTTTTGATAATATCTCTTGTTCCCTTCTTCTACCGGAAAGAAATCTTTGTAAATTTCTTGCGTTTTCCATCAATGCAAATCTAATTTCATTTACGATTTCTTCTTCAGCAGAAATAGATTGTTTTCCTGCTCCAGTATAAGGTATAAAGACACTAGATACATTTACTATTACGGTAATAGGTTGTTCTTCAAAGTTGTCAATATTGTACCTTTTCCAATCTATTGATTTAACTGCTTCTGTTATGGCACAATTGCCTGCGTCAAAAAGCAAAGGAACTCTATTAGCAAACCTCATAACTTCTGCTTTTTTCTGTCCGTTTTTAGTTTGTGTAGTAGCATCTACTAAATCTTTTTTATTATTATCCTGAATGTTTGCATATGCAATAGCGCATTCAACAACAAAAGGTATTCCTCCTCTGTAAACTTTAGGTTCCCTTTCAGTTATCGCATAGTGTTGTGGATTCAGTATGTTGAGTATCGCTTTTTCCAATTGTTCTTTTCCTATCGGTACAACACTGTCCAAGGATGGAGCAATCCACTTAACCTTTTTTATTGCATTAACTAACTTGTTAGCATGTTCCCAAGTAAAGTCCTCTTTTCTGATTTTCAAGTCAAAATCAAGCATTTGCTGAATTTCTATCGCTTTGGCTTTAGAAAATCTTGCCAACGAATTTATGAGAGTGCTTTCAACGTTTCTGTGTTGGTTATCTTTTTTTATCAGTTCATAGATGTCGTGAGCGTTAAGGCCTAATGGATGTGGTTGTACTTCTTGTGCTCTTTTAGGTATTATGTTACTCGACCTTGGAAAAAGATGCTTTTTATTTTCTGGATCTAAGAAAAGGATTTCAAGATGTGGATTTACTAAAGAAGTTCTTTTCAGGTATTCAAGAACACCATAGCTAGATTCTTCGTACTTGACTTCTGCAAACTCAGCAATTACACACAATCCACTTTTTTCGTTCTCTGAAATTGCATCTTCTCTTAGTATTTTTATTATTGGTTCATTCTGATTGATGTCAATTGAGATCTCAGCCTCTACCACGTAATCTTTGAACTTACTAATTGCCTTGATTGGTTTTCCAGTGGTAATGTATGAGAACATGGTGCAACCAGCAGCTCCTATCCCTTGTTGTCCTCTTGCCTGCATAAACCTGTGAAATTTTGTTCCAGCCAGAATTTTTCCAAGAGCTTTGCCAAGGAATTCCTTAGGAATTCCACCTGCATTATCTTCAACAGTAACTAGATACCTCTCATTTTTCTCAAGTTCTTGGATTTTGACAATTATTTCTGGTAAGATGTTTCTTTCTTCTGCAGCATCAAGCGAATTAGTAACATACTCATGAATTATAGTTGTCAAGGACCTTACTTTTCCTGAGAAACCTAGCATTTGTTTGTTTTTTTTAAAGAACTCAGCTACAGAATGCTCTCTAAAGTTTTCAAAACTAGAATCTATGTCTGCACTTTTTTGGAAGTTATTAACTGCATTGTTATTTTCATTTTTATGGTCCATACAAAGCCTCTCTCTGCCTTAATAATTAAACATTGAGTTATGAACCTAAATCAATTTATGGCTTATTGGTCCAGAAATTACTCTGTAATTTTCTAATCCTGTTTTTATTTTCAAGGTTTGAATAAATAGTTGAGTGCTTTTTTCCTTCAATAAGGTCTAAAATCGATTCGTTTGCATCATCCACAGATTCAGGAGGACCTATTAGTGCAACTTTTTTACCTCTTATTATGATTTTACAATTAGTTAAGTTTTCAATCGTTTTTTTTGCTTTTCCCTTTTTTCCTATTATTCTTCCTTTGATTCTTTTCAAATCTTTTACATTCTTTCCAAAGTCCTTTAGGTTAATTATCCTATATGAATAATCTCTGGTTAGTATCTTTATGGCAGTTTTCATACCGAATCCTTTCGCATACGCTTCCAGCACAGTTTTTGCAAAAAACACGTTTTGAGCCTCGCCTTCAACAACTGCTATGTAATCTTTTTCAAAACTAAGAGTTACATTGCATGTTTCTTCGTACTTAAGTCTTATATCGTTTTTGGTCATCAGATTCTTGTATCTCTTCTTAGGTAATACTATGCTTTCTGTCACTTTCATAATATTCACTGCATGAAAAGCTAATAAATTTATTTCATTCTTTCAATTATATAATTGAAGCTTTTAAAATAGTTTTTTAGGTTGTTTTTATGGAAGGACCTCAAGGATCTCAAATTTTGGATGATAATAAAAATGCAGAGAAAAGTGTGAGTATCAAAACTTACCAAATTAATTCTAAAAAGAACAACAGTTTCAATAACCATACTTATTCTAACTGTTTTTTTCTAAAAAACTTAGATTTGCTTGAGAAGAAATGGTCAATAAAAATATTACTAGTAATAATGAGAGGGGCAACACGCTTTAACGAGATTCAGCGAAGACTCAAGAAAATAACTCCTAAGATGCTGTCAATGAGGCTTCGTGAGCTTGAGCAAAGAGGTTTAATCACAAAGCGAATAGAAAACAATAAAATAGTTTATTTAGCTTCTTCATCTCTTTCCAATGATTTAGAATGCGCTGAGCCTCAGAAAGCAAAAATAGAATAAAACTTGTAAAAAAACTAATCTTCTAATGCCCTTTTTATGATCTCTTTGTGATTTCCAAGATAGTTATAAGCGTCAAATATTTGTTCAAGATCCTTGTTATTCAAATACTTACTGACAATTGCATTTTCCGATAAGAGCTTTTTGAATTCTGCTTTTGATTCGTAACAATTTTGTGCTATTTTTCTGACAACTTCATGTGCTTCTTGTCTATTCATACCTCTTTTAGTCAGTTCAAGCATAACCCTTTCAGCGAATATCAGACCTTTAGTCAACCACAAATTCTCCAAACCTTTTTGTTCGTAAATCTTCATGTTTTTCAGAATTTTATTTACTTCCTTTAAAACATAGTGAGTAAGAATGAATTGTTGCGCGAACAAGAACCTTTCGTTTGCTGAATTCGTCAAATCTCTTTCGTGTTCAAGAGCTATATTCTCTAGAGCAATGCTCATGTTTGCTCTAATGAGTTTTGCTAAAGAACAGATTCTCTCTGCTTTATGAGGATTCCTTTTATGAGGCATGGTAGATGAACCCACTTGTTTTTCTTCAAACATTTCCAAAACTTCGCCTATTTCTGTTCTTTGCAGATTCCTGATCTCTTTAGCAAATTTTTCAGCGTTACATGATATTAATGTCAAAAGAAAAACGGCTTCTGCGTGTACATCTCTTTGTACTACCTGTGTAGAGATCTTTGCATAGTTCAGACCCAGTTCTTTCATGACTTCTTGTTCAATTTCTATTCCTTTGCCGAAGAATCCTGCCATCGTTCCTACTGCTCCGCTCATTTTTCCTACAAGTATTCTTTCTTTTGCATGAATTATCCTTTGCTTGCACCTCATAAAATCCTGATAATATAAGGCAAATTTCATTCCGTAAGTGGTAGGTATTGCATGTTGTCCGTGTGTTCTACCTATACAAATTACGTTTTCAAATTTTTTTGCTTTTTCCTTCAATAAACTTAGAGTATTATCCAATTCTTTCAATATCAACTCAAAGGCTTTTTTGAAAATCAAAGCAGTTGCAGTATCTTCGATGTCGTAGCTTGTTGCACCTACGTGTAAGTATTTGCCGCTTTTAGGTGCTTTTTCATTCAGAGCTTTTACAACTGCCATGAGGTCATGGTTAATCTCTTTTTCGATTTCTTTAACCCTTGCAGGATCGAGTTCTTCCTTTGCTTTTTCGAGTTCTTGGAAATCTACATCGTCTTCTTTGAATATGCCCAATCTCACATAGGCTTTGAGAAGCGCTATCTCTACTTCTGCCCATGTCTTATACTTATATTCTTCAGAGAAAAGAGATGACATTTCAGTTGAGTATCTGTCCAAGCTCATATAAATCACAGTTTATGATAATGTCCTAATAGTTTATAATTATCCTATTGTCTTTTATTGTTGATACAAAGTCTATATTGATTTGAATTACTTGTCCTAAGGGCGTTTTAATTATTAACAAATTGTTTTTTTTGTTTATGCCTTGAACTTTTCCGATGTAACCGCTTATCGTTCCTATGACTTCTTTATTTTCCAAGTCCATAGATTCAATTACTCTGTTTTTTATGAAAGCAAAACTATAGAATGAAACGATACTCAAGCCAAACATTTGAATTATGTTATCTACTACAATCTCTATCCCTTTTTCATTCAGAAGCCAGTAAATTACTGATATCATTATGGTCCAGATTATCATTATAGAAACAAAAAACCTTGAAAATTTCAACAGGTCAAGTTTGTTTTTGGCTTCAACACTGTCTATTATTTTTCCAATGTAGAGGAAAATCAAAGCAAAAGGCAAATAGGACAATGATTTCAGCGCGCTTAATATTGAAGAAGATTGTAAATAATTGTCTATTCCAACTATGATTATCCCAAGAATTATCAGGATCGATAGAAATATCGGAAATGAACTCAGTCTATGAAAATCAACTTTCAGTTCTCTGAATATTGAAATCACGTAATCCTCTAAACCCAATGTTTTTCCTATCAAATATAAGCTGAACAAAATGGCTATGTATTCTAATTTGATTGAAAAAACAGCTGCCAAGGAATACAATAAAATTAGAAGAGCAGGTATGCCCAAAACAATCCGTGAGTAATAAGGGTCTCTTAACTTTTCCAATAAAACGAAATATGTTTTCTCCAGTTCTTTTGCTTGTTTCATGACAACTATTTTAACCACGTCAATTTTCACTCTGGATTTGACTATTGGCAATATCTCTTCATCTGCTCTTCCATCGGATATGAAAATACATGACTGTGGTTTGTATTGCTGAATAATTTTTTCCAGTTGCTCTGTTATGATCATGTTGGCAGTTATTCCAAGTCTTTTATCTCCAGTTAAAGTAACTATTTCTACTTCTTCTGATTCACTCAGTTCATCGTAGATTTTTATGCCATAGAATATTACATTCGAATCTACTTCTTCTGGATCTGCCAATGCTAGTTGAACAGCTCCCTCTAGGTTGGCTTTTCTGCCTATGAGCGGACCTACTATTTTTGCTTTCTCGTACAAATCGTTATCTATGTCAACACAAATTATCAATTTTTTCTTACTTTTTTCCATACGTTTAAAATTATGTTGCTTTACTTTTTAATCACTATGACTGTTTCAACAGAGTCACAGAGTTATGTAAGCTTGATAAAAGACTTAGTTAAATCAAAATTTTTTGATGGCTTAGAAATAGAAGAATTCAAGAAGCATCAAAAGAGGTCTTTAATCGAAAAATTGAATGAAAACAGGCAGAAACTTAAATTTAACATACTCCTTGAGTTCCATGATGTATTGCCTGCCACTTTAGATAGGTCAAGTATTTTTAATAATATAATTGAAAAGTATGAAATTGATTCATTAAGCTACTTTAAAACCAACGCGATTGATGTATCAGCATATATAATTAATCCTCTGCCTTCTCTGAGTTCTTTAAACAGACTTAAAAATCTTGATAACATATCTATTCTGGATTGGCCTGTGTTGGATTATTCCCAGCTTGGAATCGGAGATGCAGTTATATTGGACTTAAAGCAGATTGATGATCAAGAATTTGATTTACTTGATGTTATAGATGAAGCGCATTCATACTCACAAGAAGTCATTCTAAAAGTCCATAATTTAGATGATCTAGAATTTGCTATTAATTCAGAAGTAGATCTGCTCTATCTTGAGCTCAAATCAACTCCAGGTGCATCAAAAAAAGGTACGAATTTGTTGGACCAGATAGTTGAAAGAGATGTTGAGCGCGAGCTGATAGTAAAAGTTACGGTATTAGATGACTTTAAAAAATTACTGAGTTATAAAGATTTGAAATGCTATTCTATTTCATTTGACTACCATTCCTGATATTGATAAAATCACTTTTATATAAAATACATTTTAAAATTGTGAATACTTAGCATCAGACAAAGTTCTTGAAGAGGTGACGTTGTGGATAATTCTTTCAATCATAGTTTAGAAAAAGTATCCAACTGTGTTTACCGATTAAAAGCAAACAATACACTTCAGGATGCTTACGTGATCTCTTCTGAAAAGTTATTGGGGTTATTAACCAAAGACAGAACGTTGGTTCAATTGAGTAATGTTGCAAGACTTCCTGGTTTAGTAGGACCTGTTTTCGTCATGCCTGATGCCCATGAAGGTTATGGTTTTCCAATAGGTGGTGTTGCGGCTTTTGACGCTGAAGATTTGGATAAAGGTATTGTTTCTCCCGGTGGAGTTGGTTACGATATCAATTGTGGTGTTAGATTGGCAGTAGTTGATTTAAAGATTGAAGAGGTAAGGCAAAAAATCAAAGAACTGACTAATGAGCTGTACAAGAACGTTCCTGGAGGTTTGGGCTCAAAAAGCGCGAAGTTGCGCCTGAAAGAATCTGAGCTAGATGAATTAGCAGAAAAAGGCATTGATTATTTGATCAAAGCAGGGTTTGCTACCTCTGAAGACAAAAAATGCATAGAAGAATACGGAAGGATGCCTAATGCAGATCCTAATTATGTGAGTGACGAAGCTAAGAAACGTGGCAAGGACCAAGTAGGTAGTATAGGTTCTGGAAATCATTTTGTAGAGGTTCAAGAGATAAAAGAGATCTATGACGAAAGCATTGCTAGTTCTTTCGGTCTACAACAAGGTAAAGTGTGCATAATGATCCATTCAGGCTCTAGAGGATATGGTCATCAAGTATGTTCTGATTACTTGAAAAAATTTGAAAAGTATTTAGCGAAGAACTCTATCAAGATTTTGGATAAAGAATTGGTTTATGCTCACTTATCTACTGAAGAGGCAAATAGCTACTTGAAAGCCATGGCTTGTGCAATAAATTATGCCTTCTGTAATAGGCAGCTTTTGTTGTATGGTGTTAGAGAAGCCTTTTCCAAGGTTTTTGGTATCGATGAACTTGATGTTAAATTGGTTTATGACGTCTGCCATAACATAGCAAAATTTGAAGATCATACAATCAACAAGCAGAAAATGAAGGTTTGTGTTCACAGAAAGGGTGCTACTCGTGCCTTCACAAAACACAGGAAAGAACTGCCAGAAAAGTATTATGAAACAGGTCAACCTGTAATAATACCTGGATCTATGGGCACAGCCAGTTATGTGTTAGTAGGGACTCAAACTGCAATGGAGCTTACATATGGTTCGACATGCCATGGTGCAGGCAGGGTAATGAGCAGACATAAAGCAAAAGAAGAGTTCAGTAAAAGGGACATATCTAATGAATTGATGGCCAAAGGTATCTACGTCAGAGCCACAGAAAAGGACAATATTTATGAAGAAGCTCCTGGAGCTTACAAAGACATTGACGCTGTTATAGATGCTGTCAGATGTGCAAACATCTGTTTACCGATAGCAAGAAATGTTCCTGTGGCTGTCATAAAAGGCTGATTCAATGAAAATCATTATTTTTGACTTGGGAGGTCAGTATGCCCATCTGATTTGGAGAAATTTACGTGATTTAGATGTTGATACAAAACTGGTCAACAAAAGCATCGCTTTTTCTGAAATAAATGATTGCGACGGCATAATATTTTCAGGAGGTCCATCATCTGTAGTCAATGAAAATTATGGTGTTTGTGAGCAAATAATTTCTGAAACCAAAAAAGGCTCTTTGAATATCCCGATTTTGGGTATTTGTTTAGGCCATCAATTGATTTCACACAGGTTTGGAGGTAAAGTGGAAAGAGGAAAAAAAGGGGAGTATGGTTTAATCCAAGTCAAGCTTGTTAAAAGCTCAAGACTCTTAACGGGATTAGTAGATACTTTTGATGCTTGGGCTTCTCATTTTGACGTAGTTTCTGAAATACCTGATAACTTTCACATCACAGCAGTTTCTGTTCCTGACAATATCTGTGAAGTTATAGAGCATGAAGCTAAACCAATCTTCGGAGTGCAGTTTCATCCGGAAGTGCATCACACGAAAGTAGGCCAAAGAATATTTCAGAACTTCGTAGATTTTTGTAAATAAAATAAAGAGCAAAAGCATTGACGTGCTATGATACCTGATAAAGATAAGGACATGAAGTGGAAAGACTTGAAAGCAAAAAAGCTTGAAAAGTTGAAAGAACATATTGTTCAAAATAAGGTCGATGAACCAATTCTAGAGATTTTGAACATGCTAAATAATTCCAAATACTATGTTACTTCTTCATCTTGTTCAGGTAGAGTTATGTTGCTTGAGATAACAGACTCAAAAAAAGACGCTACAATCTATTGGAAATCTCATACAGTATGGCCTCAAGGATCAATAAAAAATAAAATAGAAGAATTTATTTCTCTAAATTTAGAAAATAGAAACCTGTTTTTACATGTTCAAGGGTTCATATTGCATCTCTATGCTTACGATATTTATTACGCAAATAAAATGTTGGAATTTCTATTGTTGTCAGGAATAAAAAGATTCGGCATAATGAAAACAAAAAACTTTCCATTGATAGAGTTTCAATCAACACAATACCTTTCGGTGCCTGTTTATTTTAACCAAAAATTAATCATCAACATCGATGCAGTTAATGAATTAGAACAACTTTGCTTGACAAAGTTGACTAAGAATTTGCAAAAACTTAAATCTCTTGAAAAATCTCTGAATTTATTTCTCTCTACTCTTTAATACTAATTTGATTTTCTAAAAGAGTTGTAGTTTGTTTTGCATTAGTTTCTTCATATGGTATTGCGCGATATCCTGATCTGTTAAGGTAATTCGCAAACTCTCTGGTAAAACCGTATTTGCAATACACATTTTTTGGATTGCATAGTTTAACGAATTCTACAAGTTCATTAAAGTCACAGTGGTCTGAAAGAGGAAATGCCTTATCGCATATCCTTGACAAATCCTTTTTCACAGCCCATCCTGTTGCATAGACAGTAACACATTTCTTATTGAGCTTTTGTGCCAGTGAGTGAAAGTTTTTCTTGATGTGCCAGAATGGAGAGCTTATAGCGATGTATCTTCCTTTTTTCATAGTTTCTAGTCCTTCTTCTGAGGTTGTTTCTAAAAACTCCAGTTTCATGTTATATTTGTTCATTATCCTACAGACTTTAGCAATGTATGTGTCAACAACAGGTATCTCTTTCATGTATTCGTTTACAAATTTTACAAGTTCCTGTGCTTTGCCTGTAGGATACCCCATAAAAACACAAATGTCTGGTTTTTCGTTCATGTAGAATTTCCTCATTTGTTCGTAGACTTCAAAAGGTTCTGGAAATAGATATTCTGGAGAGCCATATGTACAGTCTATTATAAGAGAGTCTGTTTGTCTTGTTTCTGCACCTTTTGTTACGATATTGTCTCTCAGTCTGATATCTCCTGTGTATAAGACGCTTTTACCTGCTAAGTTGTCTTTGACAAACAATTGTTTTGCTCCAAACATGTGTCCAGCGTTAAGTAATTCTATCTCAATATTGAAATAGTTCTCTGCTTCTTTCTTATCTATAACATTGCCGTTAAAACTTCGTATTTCCGCTGTCTCTGCTGAACATAGAGTCTTTATCTTTTTTGAATATGCATACGCATGGTCTGCATGTGCATGTGATATGAATATAATATTACCTTCTCTTGAATCAAGCCCTAATTTTTTCTCTTCATTGAAAACTAGGTAGTCAAACATTTTCATAGTATGCATTTTTTATTCTCAGAGAAGTATTATAAAGATTTAAATTACGAAATTCAAACATCGAACATTTTTATTTCTTCGTCAAAATTGCTAACGACTTTTAAGTCTCTTTTGAAAATGCCTGTACCTACTATGCCTGGTATGTTCATGAGTTTATTGTTTAGCTCTTCTAAGTTATCGTAATAAAAGTCTTCTGGTAAAATATCAACGATGAAATTATTGTTATCAGAAACTACAGGACCCAGTTTGCCATCAGAAGTTCTAATTATAGGATTCAGATTGAACTTTTTTAGTTCTTCGTAAACGAAATTCAGTGAAAATGGTAATACCTCTATAGGAATCTTTACTTTTTTTTCGAACTTAAAATCTTCTATTAGTAGAATAAATTCTTTTGCAGCATAAGCGAGTACTTTTTCTCTGAGCATCGCTCCTCCTCGTCCCTTTATGCAAACTTTTTGTTCAGAGAATAAAGAATCTGCTCCATCAACATAAAGATCTATT
>JAOAJI010000012.1 GCA_026414265.1 Microcaldota archaeon | reverse complement strand
ACATTAAGCTCTTGGAAAGTTTATTCACTTCATTTACGAGCTTTTCTGAAGCGATAAACGAATCAACAATTTCATTGTTCAGAAGCCTCTTGTTTATTTCAGTAATTTTTTCGTTGAATGAATTTTTTATACTTTCGTTAAAATTAGAATTTTTTAACAAATGGTTAACGTAGTCTATGTTGTTCATGGTACTTAATTTGATGTTAGTTAGTGTTTTGTTCATGGTGCTTAGCATAAGTTCAGTTTCTTTAATAGTCTGGTTGATCTCATTCAGGCAAACTTCAGTTGAGCAGTTTTTAGTCAGTAATGATTCTGCTTTTTTTATTAATGAATTGAAGTCCCTTTGTTTTATACTGAACAAATAAAGATAATCTCTGTGATTGTAACCATTAGAATATGTTTCGTAAGTTTCTTTCAAATTTTTGATCAACACATTTAATTTTTCTTTTCTTTCAGTTATTTGACCAGCTAAATTTTCTAATTCTTTGTTGTTGTTTTTTATCGCTGTATCCATAAGTTCTTTTATTTCGATTATGTTCTTTTGCTCTAAGCCTTCTTTTCTTAACCTGTCAAGTTTTTCTTTTACTTCTTCATCGTATATTCTTGAATTTTTGACGTATTTCTTTAGATTATCAACAAATTCTAGTTTTAGGATTTCGTAGTTTTCAACGTCTTTTTTGTTTATGGTATCGTTACTGACAATAATTTTATTTTTCAACTTTTCAACTTTTTCTATAAATCTCTTAGGCAGAAATTCTTCAAAAAGTTCAACAGTTTCATAAAATTCTTCAATATTACTACGTAAGCTCTTTTTTTCTTCTGAAATATTGGAGTCATTTAGATTAGTATAGTTGTGTATGTATTTTCTTGTTTCGTTTTCGTTTACAGCCACTTTACCAGAAAAAGCTATTTTAACCTTTAAGATAGTTTGATTAAGAACAGGTTTAAATTTCAAGCTGAATCCGTTTTTCTTTTGAGATTTCTGTAAATCACTCACAGGTGTTAGTTCTTTTATTTCAACGTATTCTATTTTTTCTGCTACATTGTCGTTTTCATAAAATACTTCTTCAATTTTCGTATCGTAGAACTTAATTGAATATTCTATGTAATTTACGGAACCTAGAGTATAATTACTGTAATTTAATATATCTACCTTATATGGCTGATTTATTACATACAGAAGCTGAATTTTGTTATTACCTTGGTTTAGATTATCGTTATATTCCAATCGCACATATTTTTTTTGATTGACGTCTATAATTTCTGCTTTGCAGAAATCATCATTTATTCTGCAGCTTATTAAAGAACCTTCATTTTGAAGTTCAAAGTAATTCACTAATCTACTTAATTTCTTATCAAGTTTAAAGTGTTGCTTATAGTTTATCAATGCAAAATTTTCATTTTGAGTTAGTATTTCATAGCTGGAATTAAAGTTGATTTGATGATTGTTTTTAGCAATTAAAATTATCTCATAATTTCCAAAATTAACACTTTCTGTAAAAATGATCTGAAGTTTTCTGTTAATCAGTTTTGTATCAAAAGCTGTTCCTTCTTTTGCGCTTTTAACATCGCTTATTTCAAAGTCGTAATTTCCTAAAGTATCTTTTGGGAGAATATAACTAGTGTCTATGTTGATGTCAATTTGTTCATTTTCCTCTAATTTTATGTCAAAAGGCAAATGGAAATTCAATGTATATGTAGAAATCAAGGTTTCTTCTATTAATTCATGTTCATCTTTTACTATTAGATTGTTTATAATGTATTTTTCTAAGTTATCATTTAACTGTGCTTTTAGTTCTGCTAGCTCTTTTTCTAATTTTTTTCTTTTATCCAACAGTAATTTAAGGTCATGGAATGAAACTGCATTGACTACTTCTTCGTATTCTAAGCTTAAATCAGAATCTTTTTGTTTAAAAAGACCTGTTTCGTAGTAAGATTTTTTCTTCAGAAGCATTGAAATAACTTTTTGTTTGTTTTCATTCATTATTTCATAGAGTCTTAATTTTATTTCAGAGATTCTGTTACTAATGATTTTCAAAAGTACAGAATTGTTTTTATCTAGGTTTGCCTTAACGTAATCTATTCCTTCTTTAATTTGTTTCATGTTAGCGTTTATACTCACATAATCATCGTAATAATCATCTTTTATCCAATTCAAAGTACTTGAAATCTCTTGCAGTTCTTTTTCAAACAAAATATCAAATTCTTTGTTTTTCTTCCATGATTCGAAATTTTTCATCTTATTATAGAGGCTTTTAAGAAAAAGATATTTTTGACCTATGTTATCTAAGTCTTTTGTTTTTTCCAGGTCATTTTTTATACTATTTAAGAACACCAATGATGTCATATCGTTCTGATTTTCTCTGATTTTTCTGTTTAGCAAAGAATCAATCTCTAGTTCTAACTCAAGATTAATTTTTTTGGCTTTGTCTATAAGTATATTCAGCTTGATGTTCATTTGTTTTATTTGATATATTTTGTTTTTGTACAGGTCTAAATTATAAACCAGCCATTTTTCTCTGTTTTCATCTAATTCATTAATCTCTAAATCTGTATTATAAAATTTTTGAATTAGCGTCAATTCCTTTTGTATTGATGAACCAGTGTCTAACAGATCTTGACCAATCAATATAGCGTCAATTGTCTGTACATCTATTACATTTAAATTTTGGTTATATGCAAATTTCAAGTTCGAAATCAGTTTTTCTTTTTCACGTTGAAATTCATTTTTTGTATCATTCAATTCTTTTTTCTTATTTTTTAGAACTGAGTCTAATAATTTTCTTTGATAAAATATTCCAGGATAATCTATCTCTAAGATGTCTTTAAGGTTGACAAAAACCTCGTAATTTGAGGTTCTATGTTCTTTAAAGTTAATTTTGAACCTCTCATAGTAGTTAAATGCACAAGTTCTATCAAGTAAAGGATTTTTTCCAATCAAATAATTTGTTTTGAACTCTTGAAAAAAGGTATCGAATTTTTTAATTTCTTTTTCTTTACCGTCAAAGTGTTCATCGTAATATTCTTTTCCTATTGCATGACTAAATTCTTTTTGTGTTTCCTTAAATTTTTTTATTTCTTCTGAAACCAATTTGTAAGTATTTTGGTATTGCTGTAATAGCACTTCACTGAAGTTTAAAGTTCTTTTATCAATGGTTGGTCTAAGATAGTGCTCTTTAAGTATGTAGATACTTATTTTATTACCAGGTACTAAAGCTAAGTCGATGGTTAAAAGATACTTTTCCAAGAAATTTTCTATGTTTATTCCAAGAGTTTGATTTATCTTTTTGACATCTTGGTATGTAGCAGTCAAGAAAAAAGTATCCAAGAGGTTGAGGATAGATATCTCATGAATTAGTTCTTCAGCACTTTTGTTTAATTCGTTTATTTCAAAAACTATTTTAGCATATTCTGGGTTGTTTAAAGTAGTTTGATTTGGAGTAATTATGTCTCTAGGTACAAATACGTTAGCATAGAGTTCATGTTTGTTTTCATAATTTAGAGTTTCTTTTATTTTAACATCGTAAAGATTTTGTGCGAGAAAGTAATTTTTTGGTCCTATGATTAAAAGCAAGACCAACAAAAATTTTGACAAACTGAGCAAGTTAATAAACACCACTTCTTTTCTGTTTTGTGTTAATATGCCTAATTGCATGTATTATTAATGTAAAAACTGTTTTTTAATAATTTATGATGAAATCGTAAAATATGCCTGATATTGGTGGATTCTTAAATAAATGCAATTTCGCTAGACAGAGAATCCTTACATTTACAAATCCTTTAATTATCCATCATTACGATTGTGATGGAATTTCTAGCGGTGCCATTGTATCTACTTTTTTGACTGAAAATAACATTCATCATGACTTAATTTGTACAAAAAAGCTCGATGAACATTTCTTTGATAAATTGAAGCAAAGAAGTGATTTTAACAAAAGAGAATATATCTTTACTGATTTAGGTTCTTCATCAGAATTTCTTAACCAGCTTGATAAGGTAGTTATAATTGACCATCATCAAAGAATGGTCGATTTTGATAATCATGTTACTTACGTTAATGCTATGAGCTATGGCTTTGACGGCAGTCATGACATGTCCGCATCTACAACTGCATATTTTGTGTGTCAAACAGCAATAGAATTAGGGATATTAGGTGCTATTGGAGACATGCAGTATCCATTTGAAAGAGGACTCAATAAAGAAATGATTGAAATAGCAAAAAAAGAAGGCAGAATAGAAGTGAATGAAGACTTAGTTTTGTTTGGTAAAAGTATAAGGAATTTAGTTGAATTGCTTACATTTTCAGTTGAACCTTATTTACCAGGTTTGAGTAATGACTATCAGTTATCAAAGAAATTAGTTGCTGATTGTAATTTAGACCCAAACTTAACTTACTATGATTTAACTTTTGAACAGAAAAAAATTTTTGTATCTGCGATAGTTAAATTTTTGATAGAGAGAAACTATCACAACATAGCAAACAAACTAGTCTCTGTGGTTTACAGATTTCCTAAGTTTAAGCACATGAAATATTTGTATGATGCAAATGATTTCTCATCTATAGTTAATGCCTGTGGCAGAAACAGCAGATGCGATTTAGCTATAGATCTATGTAAGTTAAAAGTAGAGAGAGTAAATGAAGCTGAACAAGTGATGGAAAAGCATAGAAAGTTGATAAGTGAAAGTATACAATATGCATTGTCAAACTACATATCATTTGATTTTTTTTATTTGATTGATGGCAGGAACAAAATTCCAGAATCAATTATAGGTATTGTATGTAGCATGCTAGGATTGAGGGACAAGCCTGTTATCGGTCTTGCCTATGATGAGAACAATAATATTAAAGTTTCGGGCCGTGCTACCAAAGAACTGGTAGAATCCGGATTGAATCTGGGTGAGCTGATGTCTGAAAGTTCAAAGCTTTTTGGAAAAAATGGCGGTGGCCATAAGATTGCTGCTGGTGCAGTTATATACGAAAAAAATCTGAATCAATTTTTACTCTACTGTAACAACACTATCAAGAAACAGTTGTCAATCAAGTGATTCTATCATCAATGAATGACTGTTCTATTCTACATTTAAATCCTTTTTTATTTTCTTGATTCCAATAGCAAATACTAATTTTCCGAGTTTTGGTCCTTTATCTTTGCCTATCAAATCATTATAAAGTAGCTTAAACATCTCGTTGGGCTGAATGTTTTTACTTTTTGAGAATTCAAATACTTTGTTGTGTATTTCTAAAGCATCTGCACTTTCAGAAATATTAGCAAAGAATTCTTTTACTAAAAGATGGGGATTGCTTGATGGTTTATATTCAAAGAAATATTCTTCAGGTATAAGGTTTTTTTGGCTCCATGAATCAACATAGAATTTCAGTTTTTCTTCTATTGGATTTGTGATTTGTTCTATGATTTTCCAATCCTTATACAATGATTTATAGATGAAAAGTTCTTGAAGAGAATATTTGTAATAAAACTTTCCTGAAATTTTTACTGCAGCTACATTCTTCTGTTGATTCCTTTTCAGATTTTCATATGCTAATTCTTTCTTTTCTACTGCATCTAACAGCTCTAATGATTTAATATAGTCTTCAATAAGCGTCAAGAAAAAATAATTAGTGTCTTTAAATTCTATGTTTTCTTGAATGTCTGGTTTTAACAATGCATATTTTAGTATTTGTGGAGGAATTATCTCAAGTAATTCTTTTACCGTGAATCCTTTACCTTTTGATTTCGAGTATTTTTTTCCTTCTAGCATGATGAAACCATATCTGTATGCAACAGGCGGATCGGAATTAAAGATTTTTTCATGAATTAGTTTTGCAGTGTCCCAGGAACCGCCTTTTGTCATGTGGTCCACTCCAGCGCCTTCTATACTTACGTTAAGAAAATGCTGCCTAGCAGGCCAATCAAGACGCCATGTTATCTTATAATTATGTTCTTTAATGTAGCCACTTGATGAATTATTGCAGCCTTTGGTGTATTTTATGTCTTTGTCACATACGTATTCATAATAGCCATCTTCAGAACTAAAAGTTGTTACTCTAGTAGTGGCAATCTTTCCGCATCTATCGCATATCGGCATAATGGGGCTCCAGTCATCAGGCAGTTTTCTCATAGAGCTGTTTTCTACTATTTCTTTAACTTTATCGAGATTGTTAAAATAGATAAACACGTATTTGTCATAGTAGCCTTTTGCATACAGGTCCTGGGCTTTGAATATTTGAGGCATCTCTATGTCAAGTTCTTTTATGATTTCAAGAGCTTCATTCAGAAAATGTTCTCCATAGGAATTTGATGTATCGAATGGATCAGGGACAAAACACAATGGTTTACCAAGATGTGGTTCTAAAATAGTTTTGAAATGTTTAAGGTTCTCTGGTATGGAATCAAAAGCATCCATGATATCTATTTCAAAATAAAAATTCACTTTTTTGTTTTGAGCCTTTAGATAAGAGTAGATTACACTAGGGTATAGGAACTCACAAACAGTTCCTAGATGTGGATTGCCTGATGTGGTCATTCCTGAATTAATTACGTATGGTTCTTTTTTTTTGGAAAGCATTTCTTCTGCTATGTCTTCGACCCAGTGGCTTACCTTCATATCAACCAAGTTAACAATCACACAAATTTGTTTATAAAATTATGACATAGGTTCATTTTGTAATATTACAAATGTTTTTAATTTATTTTTGCTGATAAATATACGCTTTCAAAAAGAAATTTATGGGGGTTGGGTTTGGGTAGTAATCTTAGTTTTTTCAAATCCTTAATTAAACAAAAAGCCAAGGTCTCATATTACCGAGATTTAAGTCTAAAAAAGAGTAGGCTTGAATTCAATACATTTACATTAATTTTTGATCCAAATATTAAGTCAAATGAAATTATAAGTACTATCAATCAAATAACATATAATACATTTACATTTAATCCAAGTCACTTAAATAAGCTCAGAAATGACTTAGAATTTTTTTTGTCAACATCTGCTATGTGCATGGATACAGTATTAAAAAATGACAATCATTTTCTTAAGCTTTCTTTTTTATCAGTTGATAGTAATATCATATTAAACATAATTGATCTATCATTTATCAACAACTTCAATATCTCAAAAATAGATCAAATTCTTAATCAAACTACTTCAACAATATGGGTTACTGATAAATTTGGATCAATTAAAGGAGTAAGCGAACAATGGGACATAACAGCCAAGTATTATGAAGAATTAGAAAAAATTAAAGGCTCTAATAGAAAAGCGGTTTATTCAAAAGATTTGTTGGGCAAAAATTTCTCATCATTCCTGGTAGGTAAAAAATCTAAAATTTTTTATTCTTTTGTAAAGTTACTTATTAATCTCTTTGGGAAATTATCACATGAATATTGGGCACAATCTCCATGCGAGTCAGAGTGTAAGCAGGAAGAGCTTTTGCACATGCTCTATCTCAAGCAAAAACTTAAAATAGGAAATAAAATTTATCATCTTCATCAATCAATTAATTTTACTCAACTCACAGATGCTCTATTGTTAGAATTATACTTAAATAGACAATATCATAGGCATAATCAATTTTTGAAGTTTAAGCCATTTTCAGACTACAATTTATTTCTTTTATTAAATTCGTTCCAATCAAATGAGCTCTTTCTTCAAAACCTGCATAATTATTTACTTTTAATAAATAGAAACTACAGAATCAGTAATCATTATTTGGGTTATCAAATTTCTAATAATAATAATAATGAATACAAGCAAAACAGTTCTACATCATCAAACTCAAACATAAACATAGATTATAGTCTATTTAGTAGACTGCAGTTATCTTCAATAATTCAAAGGAATTTAAAACTAATGGAATTGGAATACGGTTTTGAAAATCAAATGGATATGCATATGCTATTTTCTGGGCAACAGGAAATACAAAATAGTATAAAGATGAATGCTTTCGATCACAATCAATCAACGAATAACGTACTCATATATCAAAAAAATATCAAGAACGATACTAAACAAGCAAACTATGACAGAGTTAATGATTCAAGTTCAGTTATAAGAAATGCAGATAATCTTTTTTTGATCAATTATCAAGCGGTCACAAACAAAACACGTTATGCTCTTCTTGAAAGAAGTTCTAAACTTACAGATTCCATACCTCTTGAGAAGGTTAAAAATACTAAAAATAATATTACAAGTACAATAAGCACACCTGACTTTAAACAGCACTTATCTACTATCGCCCACTCCATTATAATAAGTCCTCAGATACATAAACTTATACTCAATAATTCTTCAATCAAAATGTTAACCAATCAACATGCACAGCCTTTGCCTTTGCTTCCAAATAACTTTGAAAGTTTACAACTTAATTTTATGGCAAGAGCTGAGAGGTTGTTTGAGCATTGTAAATGCACGATAGAAGCGAATTGTTCAAAAACTTACTTAAGATTTGCTCAACCAACTAATGAAAAACATCATCTTTTGTTGAATACTAGTCTGATTTATTATAATCATCTAAATATTAGTTGTTTAAATTACGAAGTTTATGATTCTCAACAAATGATGATATACGTGCTACCTGAATTCATGGATTTGATCTTGTATAACAACCATTTACAAAAAGTAGAGCTTGTTATGGGTATACGTACTATATACGATAATATGAGTTATCGGATAATGCACAATCCAAAAGTGATTGATATTAATAGATTCATTCAGCATACAACTAATAAAAAAATTTTTATATTCAACACAAGGGATAGTAATACAAAATTAACTCCTATAGAGTCAGGTGCCATGAAACTAAATACAGTTATAACAGACAAAGATGATAAGTTTGTAGTTTCACTTATCCATAATAAGAGTGCTGCAAATTTACATTACATAAAAAGATTGCAAAATATACAATACCTATACTTACACATAATAAAATTAATTTCTAATAAACTTAAGAAAGGATACGAAAAACGAAAAAAGTTAACCTTATGGATTTCTAATTTTTTCAGCCGATTGTTTGAAGCATTTAGGCTTTTTTAGCATTTTTAAATACCTGATGAGAATTAATAATTGAAACCTACCTTTAAATCATAAGGTTGATTGTTATGAAGATTGGAATATTTGCTATGAATAAAGATGATGAAGATACAAAATATTTACTTGACAAATTAAGAGATTACGATATAGTTCTACTTAACCAAGAGTTGAACAAAAAGAGCGCAGAAAAACTTAAAAATTGCGAAATTATTTGTGGTTATGGTTTGTACAGAATCGACAAAGAAGTATTATCTAAACTAAAAAAGTTGAAACTCATCTGCACGATTTCAACAGGTTATGATAATATAGACGTAGATTATTGCAAAAAGAACGGGATAGGTGTTTCTAACGTACCTTATTATGGTTCTGAAATAGTGGCTGAGCATACTTTTGCTCTTATCTTAACAATTTCTAGAAATCTAAAGAAATTCATAGCCAACAATTTAAAGAAAAAGTTTTGGATAGACGATTTCCATCATTATACTGGTTTTGAGTTATTCGGCAAAACATTAGGAGTTATTGGTACTGGAAGTATCGGGAAACACGTTATACGAATAGCAAAAGGTTTTGGTATGAACGTTATTGCTTACGATCTTATTACCAATAAAGATTTAGAAAATCAACTGGGTTTCAGATATGTTTCTTATGAATATTTGCTTTCCAATGCAGATATAATTTCGCTACATGTTCCATACAATGAAAAAAACAAGTACCTGATTAATGAAGAATCTATATCTATAATGAAAAAGGGCGTTATCATAATAAATACAGCAAGAGGCGAATTAGTGGACACTGCTGCAATAATCAAATGGCTTAAGAAAGGTAAAATTTATGCATATGCTGCTGATGTTGTAGAGGGCGAAGCTCACATAAGATTATTTAACAAGAATCAAGAAATAGTTTCAAAGGATCCTTATTCATACTATCACGAAATAATGGTACAACTTCTTTCCAGAGACAATTTTGTTTTTACTTACCACAATGCGTTCAATTCAAAAGAAGCAATACAACGTCTTTTAGACACTACTGCAAACAATATTATCTCCTTTATAAACGGCAAACAGATCAATAGCGTTGTTCCTTATTTCAATAATAAATAGAATCGATAATCTTTTTTCCTAGATTCGTCAAACTAATCTTATCTTCGTCAATCTTTTTTATTATGTGTGATTTTTCTAGTTCTGCAAGTATAGTTTTGATAACGTTAATCCCTATCTTGGTTTTCTTAGCTAATTCAGGTACCAACAAATTATCGTAATTCGATGAGTGATGTTTAATGATGGCTATTAGTTCAATCTGTGTCTGAGTTAGCGGAAGCAAGTAGTGTCTTCTAGGTATAATCGCGAGATCATTATTGCCGAAAATTGCACGAATTCCGTTTAAATAACACATCTCTATTAACTTTATCAGCAGTTCCTTTGAGCAAAAAGTTATGTCAATTAAAATATCTTGTTGTTTACTGATATGTTTAGTGATTTCACTGACTAAGTCATTGTAAGTATTTAAATCACGTCTGTTTCTTGTTCTGATAAAATTTTTAATCGAATCTGTAGGGAAATTTAGACCAATAACGATTATTTTGCATTTTTGATAGGTGGTTTTAAGATGTATGAAATGGTTCTTCAAATTCTCTAGCTCTTTTGGAATGCAATCAATAATGAATAGAATCAGTTCAGCCATAATTAATATTATTAAGACTAACATTGAAATTTATTTAGGTATGAACAAGAGATTAATAGGTTTACTTTTATTGATAATCGCGATAGGTGTTTTATTAATTTCAACAGTCACAAACGATATTACAACCAAAGAGGATGAAAAAAAAATCATTTTGGAAGATTTAAAATCAAAATACCCTGGTTCTGAAATATATGAAATTGGCGTCAGTTCACAAGATGGTAATGGAGTGTATTCTTTTTTCGTAATAAACACGAAATCGAAGATTTGTCCTGAGCGCTTGAAAGTTGAGTACATATATCCTAAAAATCATTTTGTCCCTGAAGTCACTGTCATAACTAAAAACTGTGAAATCTGTGTCAAAGAAATCTGCAATATAGCATATCCAGAAGAGGCCGTTATCGCTTCTCACAAATTTAATCAAGATGTAAAGTCCTTTATAGAAAAGGCCGAACAGATAAATTACTATGTTTCAAAAAAAGATAACTATTTTCAAGTTGATTGGACAAACGAAAAAAATCAAGTAATTACAGTATTTGTTTATTTTAACGGCACTGTTGAGTTAATAAACAGATAAATAGTTAAATAGTTAAAATATCAACTCATTCCTGATGGCTAGTAGTAGGTTCAATCGATACTCCATATTGTTTTGTTAGTATTTCTTTAATCATTTGATATTCTAAATTTGGTTTATTATCTCTTATAGTATTGATTACTGCTTTGGTAATCAATGCTTTTATCATAGCCCCTGAAAAACCTTTAGTGAGTTTACTGAGCTCATCTATGTCAATATTATGATTATGTATTTTTCGCAAATAAATTTGTATGATCTCTTTTCTTTCGTTTATATCAGGTAACTTAAATTCGTAATGCATACCAAACTTATGTTCTGCTGTAATAAAATGAGGCAGGCGCTCTTTATTTTTGTTTGTTGCAGCAATAACAATCACATCTTCTTTTAGATTATCTAATTCGTCGCTAATCTGTTGTAATATGCTTTTATGTTTTGGTAAAAGTGAGTCTATCGAATCAAGAAAAACAATGCATGGAGCAGTGTTTCTTGCCTTCGCAAAAATTCTTCTGACAAGTTTTTCGCTTTCTCCAACGTACTTAGATAGTAAGGCAGTACAGCTTACGTAAACGAAGTTAGCTTGTATATTATGGGCAATAATTCTTGCTAAAAGCGTTTTTCCAGTTCCTGAGGGTCCATACAATAAAATTCCTTTAGGAATCTCAAGACCAAAGTCATGTAATTGCTTACTTTTCGATAACTTAAACTCTATAACGCTTTTTATTTCATTAAGGGTCTCTTTCATACCACCAAAATCATTCCATGTAGCATATGGTAATTCTCTTGTAATTTCTCTGAGTGCAGATGGCTCAATCATTTTTAATGCTTCTATAAAGTCTTGCATACTCACTTTGATGTAATTTTTCGTGTCATATGAAAAAGGATTATTTTTATCAAATAGTTTGTTAATGGCGATCATACTGGCTTCTTTGCATAGTGCCTCTATGTCAGCACCACTAAACCCGTAGCAAAGTTTAGCAAGTTCGTTAACGTCTACATCTTTTGTCAGAGGCATGTTTCTGGTATGTATTTCCAATATCTCTTTTCTGCTTTCTTCATCAGGGATAGGTATTTCTATTTCCTTGTCAAATCTTCCAGGTCTTCTCAGTGCATCATCTATGGAATCTATCCTATTAGTTGCACCGATTACAATTATCCCTTTTGTGGTTTCTAAGCCGTCCATTAATGTCAGAAGTTCAGCAACTAATCTTCTTTCTACTTCTGATGAATCGTCTCTTTTTTGTGCTATAGCGTCAATTTCGTCAATAAAAATGATACTTGGCGAATTTTCTTTTGCAAGTTTAAATAGTCTTTTCAAATTTTCTTCGCTTTCTCCAACGTACTTAGAAAGCAATTCTGGAGCATTTATTCCAATGAAAAATGCGTTTGTTTCTGTTGCAATGGCTTTTGCCAGTAAAGTTTTTCCAGTACCTGGAGGGCCATGGAGTAAAATACCTTTAATCATTTTTATGCCAAGGTGATTAAATATTTCAGGGTGGAGTAACTGTATTTCTATGATCTCTCTGATTTGTTTTAGTTGCTTTTTTAGACCTCCTATGTCTTCGTAAATAACGCCTTCAAAATTATTTTTAAGTCTCGATTTAATTACTAAAGACGTAGTTTCAGACATAACACAAGGTTCTTGAGGGTCAGTTTCAAGCACATAGAACATATGTATTTTTTTTTCTTGTTCTTCAAAAAAACCAACATTAATGCTTCTGTAAATCGCAAAACCTCTGAGGTTCTTCAAAACAACGTTATGATCAAAAGAAATATGTTCTTTTGGTACGATAATTGCTTTTTTGCAAATTTTTATGTTTTTAATGCTTTTGATATTAACGATATCATTTTCTTCTACTTGAAGATTTTTTAGTCCAATGCTGTCAATTATAGCAGTGTCTTCTCTTATATGTTTATCGCCAAAGACCAATGCGTAATGGTATTTTTTCCCAATAATTTCTACATAATCTCCATTATCTAATTTCAGTTGTTTCATTACTGAAGGATTTATTTTTACTATGCCGTATTCATTCTCGGTATTTACTTTTGCAATAAGCTTTACTTCCATAATATTTAATTATTGTTTTTATTGTGTTATAAATTAACTTAGTTGTTCTGAGCAGTTGACATATCAAAGGAGTTGGTTAGATACCATGGTTCTTTCGCGATCTAAAAGAATATACGTTGATACAAATTTTTTATGCTATGTAATGGAAAAGAAGTTGAATTTACTTGATATACAGCAAATAGTTAATTCTGAAATCTTAATATGTATACCGAGTACTGTTATTAATGAATTAAAGAAACTTTCCACAAGAAAGAACCACATAGCCAAGTACCTACATGATAAGATAAGTAAGAGGGCAAAAATAGCAGAGATTGGTTTATTTAAGTACGAGCTCATAGATACAAGTTTTTCAAATACAGATGAATTCTTTTTAAAGTCAGTTGATCATGATTCTATCATCTGCACTCATGACAACAAATTAATTGAATTAGTAAAAAAATCAAAGGAAAATATTAGAATTATTAAATCTACTCAAAAAGGTTTTTGTATACTCTAATCATGTTTAAGATGGTTATACTTTATGTAAATTGTGATTAGAAATGCCATATGATGATATTAGTGCAGTAGAATCTCAGATCAAGAAACTGGAAGAGGAAATAAGAAAAACTCAAAAAAATAAAGCTACAGAGCATCATATAGGTTTATTAAAAGCAAAAATAGCAAAACTCAGAAAACAGTCTGAGAAGAAAAAAGGCTCACAGACGAAGATTTCTGTCAGAAAAGACGGTGACGCGACAGTAGCGATGATAGGCTATCCGTCAGTTGGGAAATCTTCTTTATTAAATAGTCTAACTAATGCCAAATCAAAAGTTGCTGAATACGAATTTACCACAATCGATTGTATACCAGGGATTATGGACTACAAGGGTGTAAAGATACAAATACTGGATTTACCAGGGATTATAGAAGGGGCTTCAGAAGGCAAAGGTATGGGGAAAGAGATTCTTGCATATGCTAGAATGTCTGATTTATTGCTTTTGGTTATTGATTTAGATAGAGAAAACAATGTAAAAAGTATCATAGATGAGCTTGAGAAGTCTAATTTCAGATTGAACGAACCTGAACCTAATTACAGCATAATAGTAAAGTACAAAGACGGTATAAACATAACGTCTACAGTAGAGCAACTATCTCAAGATCGTGAAAAGAGTATTAAGGATATAGTTATTTCTTTTGGAATCCACAATGCTGATATAATCTTAAATGAAAAATTTGATTTAGATAGGTTTATAGACAAGCTTGAAGGTAACAAAAAATACGTTAATTCATTAATTGTTATCAACAAGGCAGAAGATATTGACATGACTTTAAAAGAGGCAGTTATTAATAACAAGAAGTTTGTGCAAGTATATGTTTCTGCTTTAACAGGTAAAAATTTGGACATTCTTAGAAATAAGATTTGGGAAAATTTGAATCTGATAAGAGTTTATCCAGTGAAAAGGAACAACGAGGTTGATGACAAGCCATTGGTATTAAAATCTGGTTCAACAGTTGAGGAGGTTTGCAGAAGACTACACAAGGATCTTTTGACTTTTTTTAAGTATGCAAAAATCAAAGGTAAAAGCGTTAAATTTGATAACCAAAAAGTAGGTTTAGATCATGTATTGAAAGATGGAGACATTATTACGATCTATACGAAATAGTGCGGTATAACCATGAAGGTAATTGAATGAAAAGCAGGCGCAAATATTTTTCATTATTCCAACTTCAGAATGAATTAAACAAAGACTTTTATACCAGTCATAAAAACATCTACTCTGTCTTTAAGACTTTTGCAAAGTCAAGGAACTTGCAGTTATCGAGAGTGATAAATTTCGTTAAAGGCAATAACAAAAATATAAGTTCGCATGAACTGTTTTTTGCTGACGTTGGGCCTGGTAAAGGTTTTCATACAAGACTTTTTTTTGAAAATTTGGTAGAATATTACACAAGTAACGGCCTAGCAAAACCTACTATCTACCTTGATTGTTTTGATATATCAAAAACCAATCTTATACATGTTCAGAAAAATCTAAGCAGAATAGTTGATCATATCTCATTGCACCCAATAAATCTTACTAACATTAATGAATTGAAGAAAGTTCTTGAAAATATAAATTATAAATACAATTTGATCACTTTTCACGAGATGCTTGATGACTTACCTGCATTTGCTGTAGTAAAGACATCAAGTAATCTGATCCACGAGGTCAAGTTTTCTTACGATTTGGAAAAATTTATTTATGAAAAATCAACTGATAAGATTCTTTATCTCGCTTTAAAGGAAATAAATGAAAACTTGTTTTCATATCACATTATTCTTAACTTGCTGGCTTATGATGTATTAAGTACATTCGCAAAGCAACTACATACTGGGTCATACATAGAGGTTACTGACTATGGCTTTACTTATGATGACATTAATGTACCTGTTGAGCTTTGGAACATGAACGTAGTCAGAGAAATAAGTGGGCATATAACTGTTGATGTTAATTTTTCTTTCCTTTCGAAATTTTTGGCTAACGAATTCGAAATTTCTCTTGAACGTCAGAAAGATTTTTGTGAAAAGATGTTGAATACAAAATTATTATTCTATGATAATGGTAGTTGGCTTGATTATTTGTCATACGATGAAGTAAAAAAACTATCAGATAAGCTGTTTAAAAAAGCAGCTGAAATAGGTATAGAGTATAGTGATAATTATTATTATATGACTATTAAAAAGAGCAAAAATAAATTGTAAGCATCGCAATAATTTAAATAGTAGAGTGATCATTGCATGAAGAGAACTACTAAAAGAAAATTCAGGGTAAAAAAGGTAAAACTAACAAATGTGGTAAGAGAAAAAGACTTGGCTTTGATGGCTAAAGAATGTATAAAGCTCAAAGGCAATAAACCAAATGTAACAATAATGAATCCATTTAAGAACAAGTATCGCTGGACTGAAAATTTTGTTTATCTTGAAATTGATGTACAGCAATCGTTAGCTAAAAAGAGTTCTTTGTTATTTGATTCAGTCACTAAGAAGTTTTACAGGTACATGGATAACAGATGGATTGAGCTCATTCCAGAAATCAAATTAAAGTCAAAAGCAAAAAAAGACGATTAACGTTATTATTATATCAGTTTTCTTACGAACTCTTCAATAACAGATTGATATGCAGTAACTGAATTGTATCTGTGATCGTCTTTCTTGTATCCATTTTTAAATGATTGAAAAACGATTTTGAGATAAGCACGCATGAATTCTCTGTTTAGAAGCTCTTTTTCTTCGTTTTTAGTTATTGTTGTGCTGTATATCCTTGCTAATTGTTGGAGTTGGTTTATTGCTGAATAACCGCCATTTGTTATCTTTGGTCCAAACAAGGCAACTTTGAATGCACCTACGATGTTTTTTGCTATTATTTCAAGAGGCGGTGCAGAATATTCTTTTAGAGCTTCTGTTGAAAAGTCCTCTTTTTTCTGTGGTATGTGTATGGTTGCTGGCTGGAATTGGTTGATTATTGCTTCTGCTTTCATTTGTTGTTGTTCTATAGTAATGGGCGTGAGTTCGTCCTTAAACGGTTGAATGGTTTCAAAACTTTTATGTTTTGTTTTTGTTCCTAGTAACACCTCTTGGTTTTTCTTCTCTAGTTCTACTTCAGGTTCTTTCAGTACGGGCATTTTTCCACCTTTGAACGTATCAGATTATTTAAATGATCCAAAATAATTACTTATTCAGTATTTAAAAAAGTTCGTTTTATATAATGCATTATGCCATTGTCAAAGGAAGAAGTTGCAAAAATTAACGAATTTATGTCCCAGAAACAAATTACACAACTTTTGAAATATGTAAACGAGTTACTTCTTGTCAGAAAAGATGAAGAGTTATATAACATCAAAGGCATAGCGCTTATGCAATTAAGTAACTATAGTGAGGCAGAGAAAGAATTTATGAATGCATTAAAAATCAAAGATGACCCTGTATATTTGGCTAATTGCGCAGATGCTTGTATCATGCTAAAAAAATACAAGAAAGCAGAGAGGTTGCTTTTTCAGTCAAGAAAGAAAGACAAGAGAAATCTTCACGTATATAATGTTTTTATTAAGCTGTATGTTCAGCAGAAAAAGTATGAGAAAGCATTGAATATTATTGACGAAGCTATTAACCATATGCCCGATAACATAGATTTGTTAAAGAAAAAAGAATACCTCTCACATTTATTACTTACTTACCAGAAACTTCTAAATTTACACTTAACATTTGTGGACCAAGCGCAAAAAGAAATGCAACAAAATAATTATTCTGTTGCAATAGAACTTTGCAAAACTTCTTTGAGGCTGAAAGAAAGCAAAGAGGCTTACAATACGCTAGGTATATGTTATGTTCACAAAAACAAATTAAAAAAAGCATTAGAATGTTTCAAAAAGTCATATGCCATGGATAATAAGTTTTATGATGCTTTGAGAAACGTTGCTTCCTGCTATTTAGATTTAAATGACATAGATAACAGCTTGATAAACTACGATAAGTTGATAAATTTAGATAAAAACCATAGATGGTATTATGAAAGGTCTTTTGTTCACATGAAGCTTAGGAACTTCAAAAAGGCTTTGGCGGACATTCAAGAGGCACTAAAAAAAGACCCAGAGAATTCAGAATACCTTACCCGTAAAGCAGAGATTGAGTTCTTTTTGAATGACTTAGTTGCCTCTTCCAACACGTTGAAAAAAGCTCTTGAAATAAATCCTATGAATAGAGAAGCCAAGAAATTATTGAAGGAATTAGAAAATGCAAGTAATTTCTTAATGTTTAGGTAACGACTAAAAATACAAAAAAGAGAAAATCTATCACAAAAATATTTACTCTAATAACTTGCTTAGAAGGATAGAGATTTTTGGTAATACTTCTGTATTCGAGAACAGTTCTACCTCAAGATTGAGGAGTAATTTACTGAACATCACTTTGTCATATTCATAGGCAATCTTGAAATAAGTAAACGCTTCTTTTTGATTGCCCTCAAGAAGATTTATCACACCCAGTAAAAATTTGCTTTTAGCGCTGTCAAAAAAATCGTCAAAAATTTCCAATTCTTTTTTTGCTTCTTGGAAGTTCCCTTGGGCCATCAATACAAGGCCGTAAAGTTCATGGAACAAAGGATTAGTGTTCTCTGATTTGACTAGTTCACGGACAATTTTTTCTGCTTCAGAAAAATTTCTTTGATAATATAAAATTTTGGCTTGCTGATATTTAATGAGGGGATTAGAGAATGAGTTTCCTATACTGTTCACAATTTTTAAATATTCAAACGCATTCTCTAAGTCTTTTTTAGATAGTGCTTGCTCAATTTTAACTACGTAATAGTCTTGTCTTTCGTCCGTCATGGTCCTCAATAATAATACACTAATTTATTTTAAATATTTCTATATGCTCTATATGGGTTGTTGATTATCAATGGAATATTGTACAAGAACAGCACTAGGAACAACCGTTTGTGGTTCCGCAATCTTCACATACCGCACAAGTACCTGACCTTCTTACTCTCATTGATCCACAAGAACTACACATGTCTCCAGTATAACCCTTGCTCTTAAATTCCAGTGTTTTTGAAATATCTGTTTTGATTTCATCATTTAGATGTATTTCTTTATCTGATCCTTCAAATTCTTTTATATCTATTTTTTTATCCAAATCAGAGCTATTTAACGAAAGAGCAACTGTTTTTTTGGTTTCAATCTCCGTTATGCTGTTATCAACTGTTGAGACATTTTTATCGATTTCAGGGTTTTTGATATTGTTATTATGATAAGAACTATTTCCATTCGTCTGGTAATCTGCAACTTTTTTGAGCTCGTAATTTGTTGCTCCTGGAGTTGTGTTCTCAACAAAAGGTATATTGGCTAGGTCTTTTCTGTTTAAATATTCGTAAGCCAAGAATCTAAAAACAAAATCTAATATTGATGTTGCTCTTTTTATTGCGTTATGGCCTTCCACCTTGCCAGCAGGTTCAAATCTTGTAAAAGTAAAAGAATCGACAAATTCTTCAAGTGGAACACCATACTGTAGAGATTTCGATATAGCGACTGCAAAGCAATTAAGCAATGACCTAAAAGCTGCACCTTCTTTGTACATGTCTATGAATATTTCTCCAAGTGTACCGTCTTCGTATTCACCTGTTCTGAGGTATATTTTTTGTCCCCCTACAATGGCTTCTTGAATGATACCCTTTCTTTTGTGAGGTAGTTTCCTTCTTACTAGTATTGGCTTATGTTGCTCAGCAGGTTTGTTTATTGTTTCGAATTTTTTAATTAATTCTTCTTGAATTTTTTCTACAGTTATAGTTTCATCAATATCTTCATCACTTAGGCTAAGTTGATATAATTCATAAGAAAGTTCATCTTCAGCTGCTGAAAGCGGTTGTGATAATTTACTGCCATCCCTGTATAAAGCAATGGCTTTTAGCATTAATTTATAAGCTTCTTTATAGGCTTTATCAATGTCTTCAACAGTTGCAGTTGAGGGTAAATTAATCGTTTTTGAAATGGCTCCGCTAATAAAAGGTTGTACTGCTGCCATCATCTTTATGTGCCCTAGGTAATGGATGTATCTTGTACCTTTCTTTCCGCATTTGTTCGCACAGTCAAAGACTGCGTAATGCTCCTTTTTTAGATGTGGTGCATTTTCAACAGTCATTGTGCCGAATATGTATTCGTTTGCTTCTTCTATTTGTGAATCAGTAAAGCCGACATACGTTAGTAGATTAAAATTATAATCTTTGTATATGGTTTCTGGTATTCTGGCACGTTTGAAGTAATTTTCTCCGATAACGTTTGGCGAAAACAAGTAGTTGATATCAAAAGCATTTTTAATTGATTTTTCGATAGAAGAAATTTCTTCAGAAGTAAATCCTTTGCTTTCTAGTGTTTGTGGGTTTATATTAGGGCAATTAACCAGAGTTTGATGACCTATACAATAATTTACAATATCTTTTATTTGCTCTTCTGAATAGCCCAAGTTCTTCAGAGCCAAAGGTACAGATTTATTTACTATCTTGAAATAACCGCCTCCTGATAACTTTTTATACTTTACTAAAGCAAAGTCAGGCTCGATTCCTGTTGTATCACAATCCATTACAAGACCTATGGTCCCTGTTGGTGCAATAACACTTACTTGAGCGTTTCTATATCCATACCTCTCTCCATTATACAACGCTTCATCCCAACACTTTCTTGCCTCTTTTAGTATGTAAGTCGGGCAAAATGATGGGTCAATGCCTTTAGGTTTAATTGTTAACCCTTCATATTCAGATTCTTTTGCATTATATGCAGCTCTTCTATGATTCCTTATGACTCTTAACATGTGTTCTTTGTTTTTTTCGTATTGCTTAAATGGACCGAGAAATTTAGCTATTTCTGCAGACGTTGCATACGCTTTCCCAGTCATAATTGCCGTTAATCCTGCAGCAATCGCTCTTCCTTCTTCACTGTCGTAAGGAATTCCCATACTCATTAACAGTGCACCTAAATTTGCATATCCCAAGCCGAGTGTTCTATATTCATAACTTCTTTTCGCTATTTCATACGAAGGATACTGTGCCATGCCTACGGAAATTTCAAGCACTATAGTCCAGAGCCTGCAAGCGTGTTTGAATTTTTCTATGTCAAAAGTTTTTGATTGGTTGTCGTAGAACTTAAGCAGGTTTAGACTTGCTAAGTTACATGCAGTGTCATCTAGGAACATGTATTCGCTACAAGGATTGCTAGCATTGATCTTTCCGTCTACTGGACACGTATGCCATTCGTTAATGGTGTCATCAAATTGCAGACCAGGGTCAGCACATGCCCATGCAGCATAAGTAATCTTATTCCATAGTTCTCTTGCTTTCAAAGTTTTTGCGATTTTTCCATCAGTTCTTCTTAAAAGGTCCCAATTACCATTTAATTCAACAGCGTTCATGAATTTATGAGACAATCTTATGCTATTATTAGAATTTTGTCCAGATACTGTAACATATGCATCTCCTTCGTAATGAGTGTCAAAAACCTTTATCTCGTTTTTTATCCCTTGAGTGGCAGATTGAATGATTTTTTTAATGTAATTTATAGGTATTCCGTTCTTTATTCCTTCTTTGATTACTTTCTTAACTTCTTTATCCTTTATGCTTTTTTTGTGGATTGCTATTAGTTGAAAGAGGTCGTCATTAATTTTTTTAAGAGCTTGGGAGCCAGCAACTAAGTTTGCGACTTTCTGTTCCTCAATAACTTTCCATTCAATAAAACTTTCTATTTCTGGATGGTCTATGTCTACACAGACCATTTTTGCTGCCCTGCGCGTAGTCCCTCCTGATTTGATAGCGCCTGCTGCTCTGTCAAATATTTTTAAAAATGACATTAAACCAGAGGAATATCCTCCGCCGGACAATTGTTCACCTATTCCTCTCAAACTGCTAAAATTAGTACCTGCACCAGAACCGTACTTGAAGATTCTCGCCTCTCTTGTAACTAAGTCAAATATACCTCCTTCATTTACTAAATCATCTTTCAAGGAAAGAATGAAACATGCATGTACTTGTGGTCGTGAATATGCATCTGTAGATTTTTTTACCTCTCCAGTAACATGGTCAACATAGTAGTGCCCTTGAGAAGGTCCGTTTATGCCATACAATAAATGTAATCCAGTATTAAACCATTGTGGGCTATTAGGAGCAGCATATTGATGTAATAACATATAGGCGATTTCATCTTCGAATGCGTCAGCATCTTCCAAAGAATCAAAGTAACCCATTTTTTCTCCCCAATGTCTCCAGCATTTAGATAATCTTTTTACTACTTGTTTGATGCTGGTTTCGCTTCCAGTTACTGTGTTTCCATTTGCGTCTATTAAAGGCTTTCCGTCTTTATCTTGTTGTGGTACTCCTTTCTTTCTAAAATATTTTTGTGCGAGAACATCCACTGCCATTTGAGACCAAGTCTTAGGGACTTCAATATTTTTCATTTCGAACACTATAGAACCATCTGGGTTACGTATTACAGAATCTCTTAATTCGTATTCTATAGTTGAGTATACGTCTTGATTTTTTTTAGTGAACAATCTTTCAATTCTTAGGCCTTTTTGCTTATCTATTATTTGTTGTGGTAGTTCTGTTTTGTTTTCTTGATCTAGCTCTTCTAATCTATCTTCATTATCCAATTCGTTTGAAAATTCATTTTCAAATCGTTTATTCCACTTCATCGTGTCACCCTTTTATGCTTATGAACATTTTTTTAGAATTATAATTAGTCTTATGGCTTTTTTGTTCGAGCTTTTCTATTTGTTTTTTAAAGCTATCGAGATCAGTAAAGTTCAAATAAACTGAAGCAAAACGAATGTATGCTACAATATCAACTTTTTTTAAATGTTTTAACACGAGTTTTCCGATCTCAGAACTTTTAATACTCTTTTTCTTTCTTTTAAGGATTTCTTTTTCTACAGAGTTAACGATCTCTTGAATGACTTCTTGACTGATGTTTCTTTTTCTACAAGCTGTCAGTATTCCGTTAGTAATTTTATCTCTTGAATATTTTTCTATGCTGCCATTTCTTTTAATGACTAAAATAGTTGGTTCAGCGATTTTTTCATATGTAGTGTATCTGCTTTGGCAAAGTTTGCATTCTCTTCTTCTTCTTATGTACTCAGAAGTGATTCTTGTTTCAACCACTCTTGATTTATTACTGTTACATACGGGGCATAGCATAGTAGACTCATACTCTATTAATAGTGTTTTTTCTCTAGAATTACACTATATAGCGTGTAAGCAAAATATTATTGATTGGTAAGTTTATAAAACTTATATCTTGAAAAAAATTTTTATTAGACAAAAATAGAATTAGTTTATCATAACATTATCATAAACCAACAACTGCAAGAATTATAAATAAATTCAAGAATTAATATGCATTACAAAACTAATATGATTTGGTTTTTATTTGAAATGAAATGTAGAAATTAGTAGCGAATATCATTTTAATAACCCGCTACTTAAGATAATGAGGTTGATTTCATGAAATTTCCGAAAGAGATAAACGCATATTGCAGAATTTGTAATGCATATCAATTACATAGAGTAAGATTAGCTTCTAAAGGCAAGGCGAGGTCACTAGCAAAAGGTAATGTAAAGCACATGAATAAACTAAAAGGCCATGGAGGAAAGAGAGCAGGTGAAAAAACAGTTAAAAAACAAGGAAAAAGACAAAAATTAGTATTGGAATGTTCAACATGTAAGAAAAAATCAGAAAGAGTAGTTGGCACAAGAACAAAAAAGAAGATAGAGGTACAATAAAGATAGTGAGTAGATGACTAACGAAGAAAAGAGATACCCTGAAGTAGGTGAATTGGTACTAATTGAAATAGTCAAAATACTGCCTTATGGAGCTTTTTGTAAGATCTTGGACTATAACGGGTTAGAGGCTTTTTTGCACATCTCTGAGATCTCTTCAGGTTGGATAAAAAACATCCACGAGCACGTAGATGAAGGAAAAAAGTATGTGGCAAAAGTATCTAAGGTAAATTTAGAGAAAATGTTATTTGATGTTTCTCTAAAAAAAGTTACAGATCAAGAAAAAAAAGAGAAAAACGAAGAGATCAAAAAAGAAAACAGGGCAAAAAAAATAATTTCAATGATTTGCAGTGGAAAGAATTTGGATAGTGAACAGATATTCTCAAAAATTAGCAATGATTATCACAAAATACATCATTTTATTGAAGATGTAATAAACGATAAGAAGGCTTTACTGAAAAAGCAATATCCTCAAGAGTTATTAGATGAAATAGAAAAAGTCATGCTTGCTTCTGAAGAGAAAAAAGTAGTAATCATTTCAAAAATATTTCACATCATAGGCAAAGGTAACAAGGGAATTTTGAATGTAAAGAATTTGTTTTCAAGCCTTCTAACTAAGTACAGTAATGAACTCCAAATTAAGTATTTGGGTTCTCCAAGATATCTGTTTATTGTGAAGTCTAATGATCACAAAACAGCTAATAAGATTCTTAGTGATATTACTAATCTTTTATTAAATGACAAACACCATTATTTGGTTAAGCCAGAGGCAGAACAGAAGTGAAAAAAAGCGATGCAATTAAATCTGTACTGATAAAAAAGATAAGGAAGTGCAATATTTGCAAGAAATATACCTTAAAAGATGTTTGTTGTGGTAAACTTACTATAAAAATCCATCCACCAATATTTAAATTTAACTTACGATTGTTAAACTACTTTATTAAATCTAAAATAGAGCATGACAATTAATCTGACTCAGTTTTCTTGAGGTGTTAACAAATGGTTAAGAAAAAGGCTGAAAAGAATCATGTATCTAAATACGAGAGAAGAACGTTTATTTTGAGCAAAAAGTTAAAAAAGAAATTGAAAGACCCAATATTAATTGAAGGTTTACCTGGGATAGGTTTTGTTGGAAAGTTGGCTGCTGAATACATTGCTAAAGAATTAAAAGGTAAAAAAATAGCTGAATTATATTCATATTATTTTCCTCATCAGGTAATGATGAAGAAAAACGGCTTAATCAGGATGTTAAAGTACAGGATGTATTTAGAGAGTACAAAAACAAAGGATTTAATTATTCTAGTTGGTGATTTACAGCCAATGAGTAGTGAAGCACAATATGAGATCGCTGTAGAGGTAATTAAATATTTCAAGAGATTAGGCGGAAAATTTATCATAACTTTAGGCGGTTATAGTACAGGCATACCTGTCACTAATGTCAGAGTTCTTGGTGCGGCTACGCACAAGCAAGTAGTTGAAGAGTATTCTAAGAAAGGCATAATATTTGGTGAATCTAAAGGCGCAATACTTGGCGCTGCAGGATTATTCTTAGGCATAGGAAAAATAATGGGTCTGAAAGGTATCTGTTTAATGGGAGAGACTCATGGGGCATACATAGATGCACAAAGTGCAAAAGCAGTTTTAGAAAAGCTAAAAGAAATACTCAAGCTTGATTTGGATTTATCAAAAATAGAGCAAACAGCAAAAGAAACTGAAAAAATAATAAAAAAGATTGAAGCGGACATAGCAAAAGAAAAGGAAGAATTGACTAAGCAATCAGGAGAACTTAGTTATATTAGATAAATGTCAGAGCATATTCACTGCATATTCTTTAGTTGTTTAGAGGTATACTCATGGAAAATAACACTGGAGATAGGAAGCTCTTTTTTTGTGGAGGCGCTATGGAAGTAGGAAAGAATGCAGTACTATACAAAAGCGGAAAAGTAAATATGATGTTTGATTATGGAATCAAACTGAATCCGCAGCCAAGTTACCCTATCAAGGTTAATGAAATGGATTTAATTTTGCTCTCTCATGCGCACCTTGACCACTCTGGATTCATACCATATTTGTACGAAGAAAAGGAACCTCTTTTACTTACAACTTTTCCTACTTTATCTATTTCTGAAGTTTTATGGGATGACAGTGCGAAAATCATGGGCGAAAATTTGCCTTATCAAAAGAAAAATGTAAAAAAAATACTGTCGAACGTTTTTGAAATTGAATATGAGATGCCTTTTAGGTTCAGTGATAAAAAAATTAGTTTTTTTGATGCAGGCCATATCTTGGGAAGTGGAATAATAAAATTAGAAGAAGCAGATGGATTTTCTATTTTGTACACATGTGACATGAATGCCTCAGATACAAGAATGCACAAAGGTTGCAAAACATATAAAGCAGATGCGTTAATATTGGAATCGACATATGCATTCAAAGAACATGAGAATAGACGAGAACTTGAAAAGAAATTGATAGATAAAGCCAAAGATGTGTTAAAAAATGACGGTTTATTTATATTGCCGTCATTTGCCGTAGGCAGGACTCAAGAGTTAATATCGATACTTTCTGAAGTAGGATCAACAATCTATGTCGACGGTATGGGTAATGCAATTAACGAAATTTATTTGAAAAACAGAAAACTGATAAACGATTATAACTCTTTTTTGAGGGGTATGAAGGCAGTAAAAACAATACAGGAAGAAAAAGAAAGAAAAAAGCTAATGAGCAAAGGAGGTATTGTAATAGCCACTGCAGGAATGTTAGAAGGTGGGCCTGCTTTGAAATATATATTAAATTCCCCTAAGAACTCAGAAGTCATATTTACAGGATATTGTGTTGAAGGTACTAACGGTTGGAGGCTGCAGAAAACTAACAAGGTATTAATTAATTCCCACGAAGTAGATGTTGATATACCTGTTGATTATTATGATTTCTCTGCCCACAGTGGCAGGTCTGATTTACTCAAGTTTGTAAATGAATGCAATCCAAAAAAGATTTTTTGTATGCATGGAGATGCGTGCAAAGAATTTGCAGAAGAATTGAAATCTTTAGGCTTTGATGCAGTTGCACCTGAAAACGGACATGAATACAATCTTGGTAATTTTTGAATCACAAACGGGTAAGTTAATTTATAGTGGTAATGCTTATAAAGACATAGCAACATTAGTTACTAATTGCCACAACGATGCAAAAAGTTAAAAAAAGGTTGAGAGATATAAATAGTTACCTTTTTTTAAAAAGTTTTTAAGGTATATATATCTTTCGGAAAAAATTTTTTTATTTTTGAAATCAACGGTGTTTCTTATGATTATGAACTCTCCCGATTTTCGAGCATCAAAAGATAATCAAAATCCTAAAGTCATTCCTAATCTAACCATCAAAGATAAAATGAATATTCATACTATCTTTACTCCTTTAGCAGAATCACATAACGTTCAAACGCCTCAACCTAACATGCTTGGAAGCATGAAAAATTTTCAAAAGACATTAAAATTTTTTTTTGATAGCAGATCTTTGCTTATAAACAATAACGTAACTTTCTATGAATTACTTGAATGGTTAACCAACAACTACAATGAAGGAGGTAGAAAATCTCTTGAAGAAGCCAATAATATTTTTTGTTCTAATATATTAGTGCCTTTTTCAAATTTTCTAAACAATACTTCTTCACTATCTCAGTATGAAAAAAATTTACTGATAACCTTTATAATTAACTCCTATTTGAATGCTTTGATAGTTCATGCTCCAATGAACAGGAAATACGAATTAAACGGGCATAGAAAGTATATATTTCATTGTTTAGATGTTGCTGAAGCGGCTGTTAGACGTTTAATTCCAAATAAGAACGGTGTTAAATTAGATGACTTGAGTTTCAACGATATCCGTGATATGGCAATTCATATCTCAGTTGAGCTGTGTCATGATTTGTTGGAAGATTACCACAAAGCTTTGAAAGTGGACTCTAAAAAAGTTATAAAAGCAAATGTATCTTTTTTTGATTTTTTGATGTCTTTTTCTTTGGCTTCTTCTCATTTTCAAGATGTTAATGATCAAACAGACTTAAGTAAACACCTTTTTTTTGATATGGCTTTATTGGTATTATTCCTTATTTATTTACGTTCAGAACCAAGAGAGATAATAGCTTCACAATCTTACACCAAAGGTGGAAGGGATAGCTCTCAACGCTTTTTGATGACTAAAATTATTGATGTTTTTGATAACGACTACTATGATCCAAAACAAAAAGATATCGATCGAACAGGGCTTGAGATGTATAGAATAAAGTTATTCGGTGATATATCAAGTGCAATTGATAAATATTCAAAAGGTATTGAAAAATTTTTTGATTCCATAAACCTCAAAGATACTCAATCTATAGCTGGATACTTTAAAAATATTCAAATACAACAAATTGCAAAACTTAGATACGAAACCATACTGGGAAAATTAGACGATAATATAGACAATTTGCATTCGCTATATGTTTACTATTTAGCTTACATATATTTGTATGAGAAGATGCGTTTATACAAAATTGTAAATAATAATAACAACAGAAATAACAACAACCCCGATTCACAATCTCTAATGGAACAAAGAATCGAAGGTAAAGTCAATAAAAGCAAAGGCAAAGGCATAGGTATAAAGAGATTTCTAGACTTGTATGTTTTCAATAAAAACATAATTTCTATCCTAAAGCAATCTTTGATCGCCAACCCAGATTATTATTCTAATTTATCTGAATTCTTAGATAAAGCTGTATTATCTGATGAAAAGAAAAAGCAATTAACTGACGAAGTTAGAGCTGCTGTTAATGCCATTGATAGTGTTGATCCAACAATAGATGAGCTTTCAGAGAATGCGCATAAATTTTCAGAAAAAGCAAGCTATCTATTTAACAAATATTTCCATTACTTTAAAGCAGCAGGAAAGAAACTGAATGAAGATTATTTGGCTAAAATACTTGAAATTACGTATTTGGAAACTGTAAAGAACCTTATAGAGGTTGAATATTACGGAAGAGAAAATAAAATAAATTCAAATTTTTTGTTTTTCAGGGATTTAGAGCTTTGGAAGGAGAACGTAGTAATCATTGATAATGACAGAAACAGTATGATAATGAACTTCCACAAAATCCTTCAAGAAAAGATGAACGCTTATGACATCGTAATATGGAAAAACGGAAATACTGAGATAGAAATTCCATTCTGGATTATTGAAAAGATGAACAATGAAGAGAACGTATTGCAATCTCTAGAGCAAGTATTGAGAGAGTCTCTAGGTGAAAATGTAACTTACATTAAATCAACTAGTTTGAATCCTAGAGGCTTAAATCATCCATTAATAGTAGCTTTAAATAATGAAGTTGATTATAACTCATTAAACGAACTAAAGAAATCTCTATATAACAAATTTCTATCATAGTTTTTGATAAGGTTTTTATTTCTTCTTTAAAAATAGTTAATAGAGTCAATGGTTTATTTTTAAATTAGAAAGATATTAACTTTAATTCTATTATATTATACATCTTTCTATAAAGGGGCCATGATGTAACCAGGTAGCGTGGCTGGCTCCAGGTTCTAAATGGGCTATCTATAATACAAAGGTCATTTAGAAGAATAAACCAGCATGTCAGGGTTCAAATCCCTGTGGCCCCAATATAGCCATAGTTAAAATTCAGTTTTTTGTGAACAAAAACATAAGAAATAATAAATACGAATTGAGAAAATTAATTGGTAAGACAGATGGCGCTGATTTTTCATGTTACGTAAGCCTTTCGAGTATGACATTGAATTAAAAGAAGATGATGATATAGGCTTTAACAGAGACGATCATCAATCAAAAGTAAAAATTAGGATAATCTACATATTCTTGATAATAGCTGTGTTTTCTTCCATATTATCCGTAATTTATTTGGCTGAGACATTATTCACTTCTAAAACAAATATTAGGGGATTTAAGTACATAGTCCCGTTAAGGGTTAGCATATCTTCAGGTACAACTGGATATTATGAAGCACATGTAATAATAACTTTGCAAAACAGAGCAGGAAAAAATTTAGTTGTTTACTTAAGTGATGTTAATCGCGGGTCAATCTTATTCCAATATTTGAGTGCGAAGAGTGACTGTTATCTTGATAGTCTAAAAGAATTTTCTGTTAGAGACGATACGGGAAATGTAGTTTTGGTGGGACATAATAAGATATCATTACCTAATGGCAGAGAAATTACAATAATAGGTACTATAAGAAGTCAAAATCAAAATCAAATTTGTAGTTCTGCAATAGGGAACTTTTACAGGTATAACATAAATATTGTGGCAGAAGATGAATATGGAATAATCGTGAAGGACAGTGGCTTAGTAGAAGGTTACTTTAGTTAGAGCAAATACCAAGTTATTGTTGATCAAAGTAGTCCTCTAATTCTCTCATTATGATATTAAAATCTTGTTTTTTGAAGCTAATACTTGCAGCCACTTTGTGCCCACCTCCGGCATTTAGTAGGTCTGCGGATTTTAATTTTTCTATTATTTCTTCTGTATTGTATCCAAGTTCATAGGCTTGTGAGTTTATTCTCAATAGAATTTTTTCTTTACTATATGCAACAATCGCAAAAGGCACTTTTTCAGTTTCATGGAGGTCCATTGCGATATTGCATATTTTGCTTTTGCTTTTAAACTGTTGGAACTTTTGCAGATTTAGATAAACTAGTTTAATTACGGAATTTTTACTGTATCTAATTTTTTGGTATTTCAGGATGCTTTCTTTCATTAACTCGTTTTCTTCATTCAGGTTTGATATAGTCTCAAATAGAAATTCTTTGTCATGAATAAGTTTTCCTAGCATAGTTTGTAAATAAATATTATCTTTAGAATCATGGTACGTAGCTATAAAGTCTATGCTTTCCGCTATTTTTACATAATTCTCTTTTTCTTGACTAGAAACTAAATTTAAGAACTTACTTTTGTCACCTGCAAAAGATATGTAAGCTAATTTTTTTGTTAAGTCATGAGGTATCAAATTGAGTAAAAATGCACTATGAGAACAAAGGTAACCTGATGTTATATCAGAATTCTTGGAGAATTCATATGAATTCAACAAAGTGCAATATTTTTTTGTTTCTTCATAAACAGGGTGATGGTCAATAACAAATGTATTAACGTTATTCTCTTTTAAGCACATTAATGCATCTAGTGATTCTTCATTAGATCCAAAGTCTATCAATATAACTACTTTTTTATCATAATTTTTTAGTGTTAAAATGTCTTTAGTAGCATGTTCAAAGCCATATATAGGTGATTTATGTTCTAATTTTATGTATGGGAGAACCGAAAATGCATAACATCCTGAAATTCCGTCAGCATCTTTGTTAAATCTTATTACCGCTTGTGGGTTTTTAAGTAATTCTAAGATGAGGGTTTTGGAGAAGGAAATTATATTAAGAAAAAGTTGTTCTTCGTATTCTGTGTTAAATCTGATAAATAAATCTTTTTTGTAATACATGTTGATATTAATTTTCTGAATTAAATTGTTTATTACATCTTCATGAATGTCAGAAGATGAGATTATGGATAGTTTTTTATCTTCATCATTGATTTCAATTTCGTAGAACATAAATTTATTTAACAAGTAATTTGTATTATCAACTAAAATTTCATAATCAAGTAAATCAATAGTGGGACATACAAGAGATAATCTATTATTAAATTTGGTAAGCATTGCACAAGTACTAATGATTTTTTTCATTGTATGGTATTACATGTAATTAAATTGAAAAACTAATATTATTTATATTCTATGATAAATATATATGTGGTCTGTGTAACTGGTGTTTAAATGAATGAAGCTAATCAATATTTAACTACCTACGAAATCACAAAAAAAGGAGTTGCTTTGACAGTAAGCATTTATAGAAGTATAAACGAATACGTTCCTATTTATGAAGTCCAGTTTCCAGACATAGGGGAAGGTACAAAAATATTATTATCAACTATTAAGACAGAACTATTGTCTAAAATGAAGTTATCGATAACTGATTTGCTTGATACTAAGAGCTACAAGAAACTCGAAGAAAAATTTTCAATTGCAGCAGCTTATTTGATAAAGCAAAAACTGCCTAACGTTAAGGACGATGACCTAAGATTCATGGTTGTTTACATATTGAATGACACACTTGGTATGGGTGATATTGAGTTTTTATTACAGGACGAGCATCTTGAAGAGGTTGTGATTAATAACGCAGAAAAGCCAGTTATGGTCTATCACAAAAAGTTTGGCTGGTGCAAAACAAACGTTTATGTTAAAGACGAGCAAACTATTTACGACTACGCTGCTATGATAGGTAGAAGGGTAGGAAAACAAATAAGTGTATTGAATCCATTAATGGATGCACATTTGCCTTCTGGTGACAGAGTAAATGCTACATTGAGCCCCATTTCAAATGACGGTAATACTATAACAATAAGAAAATTTTCGAAAAATCCATGGACAATGCCAGTTCTATTAAACAGTAAAACAATTTCTTCTGATGTGGCTGCCATTATTTGGCTGATGGTTCAAAACGAATTGAGTATAATAGTTTCAGGAGGGACAGGTTCTGGGAAAACAAGCTTTTTGAATGCAGTTGCAGCTTTTATTCCTCCAAATCAGAGGATAGTGACTATTGAAGACACAAGAGAACTAACATTACCGAGTTTTCTACACGTTGTTCCTTTAGTTACTAGGGAAGCAAACATTGAAGGAAAAGGAGAAATAACAATGCTTGATTTATTAGTTAATTCTTTGAGAATGAGGCCTGATAGAATAATAGTGGGTGAAATTAGAAGAAAGAGAGAGGCAGAGATTCTTTTTGAAGCAATGCATACTGGTCACAGTGTTTATGGTACTTTTCATGCTGACAATGCAGCAGAGATGGTTTCAAGGTTTACTAACCCTCCTATAGATATCCCAAAAAACGTCATGTCTGCCATAGGTGGTATAGTTGTACAGTTCAGACATAGGAGACTAGGTATAAGAAGGACATTGGAATTGGCAGAAATAGGCGAAGATTGCAGAGAGCACGTAATTTATAGATGGAATTATAAATCGGATAAATTAGAAAAAATAAGCGAACCTAAAACAATTTTAGAGAGATTAAATTTGTACGCAGGTTTAACTGAGAAAGAATTTTATGAAGACGTTAATGATAAAAAACAAATACTTGAATGGATGGTTAAAAAAGGAATAACAGGCGTAAACGAAGTTGGGAAAATAATATCAGAATATTACATGGATAGTGAAAAAATAGTTAAAATGGCAAAAAATAACGAAAATTTTAATTTTGAATGATGTTCGGGTTAGATAACTATGGCTGATAAAATGGCATCAAATATTCATATTGAAGAAGTATCTAATATGAAAAATTTGATAAGAGAAGCAGAGCAAGTATTATTGAATTCAAAAAGAGAAAAAAACGTTAAGGACAAGGTCGTACAAAGAAGTAACAAAAGCAAGATTTTCATGATTGTTGAAAACATAGATTATCAGACAGTAGTAAAAACAGCGCAGGCGTTTGAAGACATACCTCTACATACACGTGGCAAAATAGACCACAAATCTTTTTCAGGAATCCAGCAAGTTTTCAAAAAGGACAAAGATATAGGTGGTTTAAAAATTGAAAATGTAAAACTACAAAGCTCTAATTATTCTGTTTCTAATCCATCTGTTCATATTGAGCCTTTGCAGCAGCAGAAAATAGCTACTGAGAGTGAGAATCTAACTCAAGTAAGAGAAATAAATCAGAGTAGTGACAATAATAACAACACAGATGTTGTAAATGAATTGTTAGAGCAAGTAATGAAAGAAAGTCAACAACAACAAAAACCAAATAGAGTAATAGAAAAAGAGCAAGAAAAAGAACTGATGTTAGATGAATTATCATTAAAAAATGAAAAAGAAGTAAGAGAGTTTAAGAATTTATACCAGCAGGCAAAGAGTTATGACCTATCTATCAGTCAAGTTCAACCAAAACATGAAGATGGAGATACTAGTATCAATGTAAACAAACAAGCAGATTCAGGGAAAAAAAGTATTTTAGCTAATTTTTCGTATAAACTTCTTTCAGTGTTAGATATTTCACACAAAACACAATCGCAAAGTGAAAATATTAATAAAAATCTTCAATCATCTAAAACTGTAAAAAGAGATAATTCTTTTTCTTTGTTTTCCTCAAATATTAAGTTAAATGATGTTTCAGCGTCACAGACACATACAAATGCACAGGATAAGTCTAAAGAAACAATTAAAAAAGTACAAATTGCAGAAACGGAACTGCAAAAAGTATCACGAACAGAAAAGATGATCGAAAAAGGTAGTTCTAATGTTAGTGAACAAATTAATATAAAAGATAAATGGCCAGAAACAATCGGTAATCGGACTCAATCAGAGGCTACGGACTTAAAAAAAGATAGTAAAATGGATGAACTACAAATCCGAAACAAAATTAATTCATTATCAGATGGAGAGTTATTAGCTATTGCTATGAACTACGATTTTAAGTTGTATACCGACCTTGGTGAAGGGAGAATAGATGCAGATGAATTTAGACAAAGAGTAAGAGAATTAGCGTATGAATTAGAGTTAAAGAAACTAAAAGGAAGTAATTGAAAAAGTGAGTTGCCATTAGAAAAGAAGGTATTTTAAAAATAGCAATTAATATTTATAATGAGTGAAAAAATGGCAATTGCTAACATATTAGCTAAAAATTTTAAACACATACAACCGTACTTAATTCAGGCTGACATGAAAATTTCTTTGGAGCAACATATTCAAAGAAGTCTATTTTCCGCAATATTTCTTGCTATAGCATTAACATTAATTGTGTTTTTGGCTTTTTTAAGAAAAATAGATATAATACTGCTACCTTTGTTTGTTGTATTTTACTTTTTTGGATTATATCTATTTATTAATTATCCTTACGTAATTGCTAAGAAAAGAGCAAAGGAAATAGATAACGAATTATTATTTGCAGGTAAACATTTACTTATTTCACTCAAATCAGGCGTACCATTATTCGTGGCTATAGGTGGATTAACCAAAGGCTATGGCGAACTCAGCAAAGAGATGAAAAAGATAGTTGACTTAGTTAGCATAGGAACACCATTACATACAGCCATGAAACAAGTTGCTGAGCAAACTCCGTCTACAAGTCTGAGAAGAATGCTCATGCAACTAGTCAACTCGTTATTGTTTGGAAGCGAAGTTACTGCTGCATGCCAAGCAATAGTTGATGAAATAGCCAAGGACATGGAATTAGAAGTAAAAGAATATGGTCAAAAACTAACTCCGATAGTCTTAGGTTTCTTGATATTGGGTATTATATTTCCTGCAATTTCAGTTGCGTTTGCAATAGTTATATCTACTTTAATAGGAGGTATCATTAAGTTGAATGAATTGACTTTATTAGTATTTTTCATTATAATTGCTTTATTCCAGTACATATTTTTGAATGTTATGAAGAATCAAAGGCCAAGAGTTATTTAGAAGAGCAGGTGAAATAATGTTTATATTCGATTTTATTGGAAGAATCTTTCCAAGAAAATACATAAAAAAGATAGATTCAAAATTACAAAGGGCAGGTTTTAATCTATACGCTGAAGAATTTTTGGGTTTTTTATTGGTTCTTAGTATTGCGTTCGGTTTGTTATTAATATTTCTGGCCTATGGATTTGATCCATTGACTAATTTCTATAAGTTGATAACTTCTATACTA
>JAOAJI010000011.1 GCA_026414265.1 Microcaldota archaeon | reverse complement strand
GTCTAAAGGATTTATGACTTCGATAGCAATATTTAAGTTGTCTCTTTCTAATTCATCAAAAAAGTCGTTTACTCTAATTACGTTATAGTCGTTATGGAACAATTTTTCTATCAATTGTCTTTTATCTTGTATCTGTAGATTTGGTGATAATACATTACATAGATCAATTACAAAATCATAATCTATTCTTGATTCGTTCAATTCACTTGTTAGTATTTTTAGCAATTCTCTTGTTAGTTTGGCTTTTTTGTTAATTTGCGTGTAGTCCAATTTCTGAGCTATTTTCTTAAGGTCAAGTCTGTTGTTCAGAATATTATTCAGTTTTTTTTCTTGTGAGATTATCTCATTAATCATTCTTGAATACATCCTATGTTTGAGTCCATAATCTTCTGAAGGATGTTTGGGTTTATTTTCTTTTTCTGAGGATAGACCGAAGTCATCATCAGAATAATCATTAATACTTGGATCAAGTTTCATTGTATCACCTTCTGCTTAATCAGAATCATACATTATAATTAATTATCATTACATCCTAAATAACAGCAATTTGGAATTTATTTTTTATGCTATGAACAGAATTTGAATCAAAAAACCAAAAATTTTTATTATCAGTTTAACATAATTCATTGTAAACATTGTAAACGTTATCTGTTTTGGTGATAAATAAGATGAGTAGTAGTCCTAACGGTAACGGATCGAACAGAGTGGTAATTGGTTTGGCGCAGATGGAGATATCGAAAGACATTAACAAAAACCTTGAGCAGGCTGAACGGATGGCAAAAAGAGCCGCTGAAAAAAAGGTAGATATTTTATGTTATCCTGAACTTTTTTCTACTGAATATTTCCCTCAATTTGAAAAAGTAGATGTCGATTATTCTGAAAAAATCCCTGGAAGAACATCAGAATTTTTGTCACGTATTGCTAAAGAGAATAATTTGACTGTTATAGGTGGTAGTATCTACGAGCATGTTGACGAGAAAACAAAATACAATACATGCTTGGTTTACGGTCCAACAGGTAATTTATTGAGCAAATATAGGAAGGCGCACATACCACATGATGTGTGCTTCTATGAAAGAAACTATTTTAGGGAAGGCGACTCAAGCTATGATGTAATAAACACTCCAAAAGCCAAAATAGGTGTTCTGATTTGTTATGACCAATGGTTCCCTGAACCTGCAAGAATCTTGGCTCTTAAAGGTGCAGAGATCTTGTTTTATCCTTCTGCTATAGGGTATGTTGACGGAATAGAACAGAAAGAGGGCGATTGGCACGATGCATGGGTAAATGTTATGCGTGGTCACGCTATTTCCAATTCTATTCCTGTTGTAGCAGTAAACAGAGTGGGAAGAGAGCATTCCATGGACTTTTGGGGTAGTTCATTTGTCTGTGATGCTTTCGGTAAGATCATAGCAAAAGCCGAAAAAAGAGAAATGCTTATGACGTGTGAGGTTGACCTATCACTGACACACTTTATCAGAGAAGGCTGGGGGTTCATGAAGTTCAGGAGGCCTAAAACGTACAAAGGCATATCTGATTAAGCTTTTAATTGATGTCTGCTTTCAGAGTTGTTTTAATGGCTGAAGAGTTTTCTGAAGTTCATAAAAACTACGATTATCGTTTACCTGCAGAGTTTGAGGAGCACGAAGCCACTTGGTTGTCATTCCCAAAGAACGAGCTGACGTTTCCAAGCAGTATTATCAGAAAAGTTCAGAAAACTTATTGTGAAATAATTTCTGCTTTGTCTCATTACGAGAAAGTAAGAATATTGGTTGATGATGAAAAACATGAGCAAGAGGTGGAAAGACTATTAGAAGTTAATTCAGCATACAATTCCAATGTTGAGTTCTACAGAATCAAGAGTCAAGATGTTTGGACCAGGGATTATTTACCTATTTTTCTTGTCTCAAGTGAAATGGATAAGCTGGGGATTGTAAAGTGGGTTTTCAATGCATGGGGTAACAAGTACGATGACTTAATACCTGATAACATAAGCGGAATTGAAGTAGCAAGAAGCATATACGAAAGTAAGGGCAGTGAAAAGGCAGAGCTTTTTTTCCCAGATATGGTATTAGAAGGCGGTTCGATAGATTGTGATGGAAAAGGCATTTTACTTACTACAGAACAATGTTTACTAAACAAAAATAGAAACCCACATTTAACAAAAGAAGAAATAGAAGAAAAGCTCAAGAATTATTTAAATGTGCAAAAAATTGTTTGGTTAAGAAACGGTATTGTAGGAGATGATACTGACGGTCATGTTGATGATTTTTGCAGGTTTTCTGAAAAATGTATTTTAATAGCGCATGAACGCAATTGGCTAGACGAAAACAACAATATCCTTAACCAGAACTTAAAGTTATTAACAAAATTTGTTGAGTCTGAAGAACTAGATTATGAGATAAAAAATTTACCGATGCCAGATCCTTTGTACGATACCGATAACAAAAGGCTTCCTGCATCTTATGCAAATTTCTATGTTGCTAATAAAATAGTTTTACTCCCTGTTTTTGATAGTAAACACGATACTACTGCAATTGAGATACTTGCTCAAGCATTTCCTACCAGAGAAATAGTAATGATTAAGAGCAAAGAACTTGTATACGGTCTGGGTGGGATTCATTGTATTACGATGCAACAGCCAAAAATAAATGATGATTGATACTATATATCTAATTATTTCTGAATTCCTTAAAGTTGAGGTGTGCAATAAATGACACTAAGGGTAAACGTGCCTAAAACGATGAGTACACAGCATCCTGATAATGTTAACATACCTTTCTTTGCCAATTACCACGATATGGCTGCAGAGGACGAGATTCAGGAAGCCTATTATGTATTCTCTCATATGGGTATAGAAGAGCAGATGTGGGATTATGAAGGTAAGGAGGTTGATAACCAAGTTGTCAAAAAACTTTTTACTAGGTATGGTGACTACTTCAAAGAAACTATTCTTGGAGAAGACAAGTTTTTGACCTTGAGAGTGCCCAATCCTGTAGTTGAGAAAAATGAGGCAAAATTATTGATTGAAACACTTGAAAGCATTCCAAGATTTTACGATGTGGCAAAACTTTTTTACAACAGAGACGTGACTCCTGTTTTTGAAGTAATATTACCAATGACGTCTGATGTCAAATCTTTGAACGCAATCTTTTATTATTACAAAGATTTTGTTGTAGGCAAAAAAACAAAGCTTATTGACAAAACAGGAATGAAAGTAATTGATTGGATTGGTGATTTCAATCCTGAACAAATCAATGTTATTCCGTTATTTGAGACAAAGGAGCAGATACTTAACTGTGACAGAATTGTTAAGGGTTTTTTAGAAAATAAAGAATTAGAGTATCAGCGAGTTTTCTTAGCAAGGTCTGATCCTGCTTTGAATTACGGTAATTTATCTGCAGTATTGATGAACAAAATAGGCATGTATAAGCTATGGCTTCTTCAGAAAGAAACAAAAATAAAAATCTATCCTATAATTGGAGTTGGTTCAGCTCCATTTAGAGGTAACATGAGGCCTGAAACTGTAGACCAATTGATGAAAGGATATCCTTTTACACATACTTTTACTCTACAAAGTTCATTCAAGTACGATAACGATGTTAACTCTGTTGTTGACTCAGTTAAAAAACTAAATCATAAGCAGACACAGTCTCCGAAAATCATTGATGACGATGTGTATTATGAAATCATAGAAAAGTATTCTGAAGAGTATGCGAAGCAAGTAGGTCAAATTGCTAATGTTGTTAACTTAATCTCTAAATACATACCTAAAAGAAGAAGAAGAAAGCTCCACATAGGTTTGTTCGGTTATTCAAGGGAAACAGGTAAGGTTAAACTGCCAAGGGCAATAACTTTCGCTGCAGCTATGTATTCCATAGGCTATCCTCCAGAGCTCTTGGCAATAAATGTAATTGACGATACTTATCTCCATGAAGTCAGGAAAGTCTACAGCAACTTTGATTATGATTTAAAATGTGCTCTAAAGTTCTTCAATCCACATAGTCCTTTTGTTCACAGAGAAGTAAAGAAAAAGATTGAAGACTTAGTAGATTACGAAATCGACAAAAAGCACAAAGAGATAACTGACAAAATCATAATAGCTATCAAAAATTATTCTTTTGAGAACTTAACTGAATTGATTACATCGGCTGCAGCTCTTCGAAGATTTCTTGGTTGACTTTTCAAACATGTGTCTAAACTACCTTGCTTTACATAATTTACATAGAATCTACATAGAATGGTTATTCAAAACTGAAACTTATTAAAAAGTGTTTTCATTCCTAAAAATTTAGGTGGTATTATGGGCTACGTTAAAGTGAGAGAAGGAGAGAAAATAAAAGACTATGAACTTACTGATATGAGCGGAAAATCTACGAAGTTGTCTAAGCATATAAAAGACTACCTGGTTATATATTTCTATCCTAAAGACGATACCCCTGGTTGTACTGTTGAAGCAAAAGAATTTTCTCAGCATCTAGAGAAGTTTCATGAAGCAAAAGCTGAAGTCATAGGGATTTCCAACGATGATGAGGCTTCACACAAGAAGTTCTGTGATAAGTATAATTTAAAGGTCAAGTTACTGAGTGACAAGCAAAAAGTTATGACTCGAGAACTAGGTATACTTGGTGAAAAGAGCTTTATGGGAAAAAAGTACGAAGGAATAACAAGGACTACGATATTGGTTGATAAAAATCTAACTGTCCTAAAAGTATGGGAAAATGTAAAACCAGAAAATCACGCTAAACAGGTTTTAGAGCATATAAATTCTATAAACAAATGACATTTTAATCTATTTTAATATATTTTTTTAATCTAGCTTTAACATAATATTTTTTCAGGTGGTTTATATGGCAGTAGATCAAAAGTTGAAGGATAAGATGTGTGAGCAGATTAGAAATGAATTACACGCAGCATATCTGTATTTAGGTGTGTCAGAATACTTTGAAAGCATGGCACTAAAAGGGTTGGCTAAATGGATGCTTCATCATGCAAAAGAAGAAATAGAGCATGCTATGAAATTCTACAGGCATTTAGTTGACAGAAACGAGAGAATAACGTTTCACCAAATAGAGGCAGTCAACTCGAACTACAAGAGTCCTTTAGAAGCAGCCAAAGCAGCTTACAATCACGAAGTTAAAGTTACTAAGCAGATTAACGATCTATACAAGCTTGCTGACGATGTTCATGACCCAGCTGCTAAGGAATTGCTTTTGTGGTTTGCAAAGGAACAAGTAGAAGAAGAAGAAGTTACGAGAACACTGGTGGATCTATTAACTTTGGCGCAGAACGACACCAAAGAACTACTTCTAATAGACTACAGATACGGTAAGAGCGCTAAAAAAGACCACGAAGAAGATGAAGAAGAAGATTAGGTTAGGAAATCAATAACTTGATTAAGAAATATTTTTAATTTTTGTTTAATACTTACTTCTTAATAACGTGCTTTTACTGAAAAAATCATTAAAAGAGAATTATTTCACACGTTGATTGTCATATAAAAAGGGCCTGTAGCTCAGTGGTAGAGTGCCCGCTTGGCGTGCGGGAGGCCGAGGGTTCAAATCCCTCCAGGTCCACAAGTTTAATTTAATTGTCTTGGTTATTAGTTTTTTCTTCGTCTTTTACTATGTTGTTCAATATTGCATCTATTATTCTTTGATGCTCTTGTTGGTCATCATCAGCAAACACATCAATTACGTTGGTCAAATCTATATCTCTACTTAATTGTTCTAGTTCAATTTGGCCCTTAAAAGAATCCTTAATAATTTCTTTGATAATGTTTGTGCTGTAGTTTTTCATTTCTTGTAGATATTTATTCATATTAGAAGTATTCCCTTCTTCTACCAAATTATTCTGAACCTCGATCAACGCACGATCTGAGAAGTTGTTTATTTCCAATAGTATGTTCTCATTTTTTTTGTAAGTTCCGCTAAGAATAACTTTAATAATCGGTTTTTGTTTCTCATTTACAATAGTTTTTTCATGAGCTTTTGTGAAATTTTCAGAATCTAAGTACTCTTCCAATTTATCATGTAACGCTTTATTAATTTGAGTGTTTGTAACTTTATCAAAATTCAGTTTAATCACAAAAAAATTTCTAGATGGAATAGTTACGAATTCAAATTCATCTTTTTTAGTATCGTAGATGTAAAAACCTTTAGGTCCTTGTTCTTCTTCTTTCAGTTGTGTTAGTACTGTAGAACCTGGTATGACAAACCTGAAATTTCTTTCTTTGTCAATAATTGTTCTATTTTTATGGTAGTGCCCACACACATACAAGTCAAATCCTTTAGGTAAGTCTTCTAAGCTCATCATTTCTGGCATCGGTACGGGCATGAATTCTTGAATAGTTTGGTGAAACATAAATATATTGAAGCAGTCTTTGTAAGTTTTTATCGTCAAATGTTTTAATGCTTCTTTAGCAAATTCCTCTGGTACTCCTCCTAATCCAGATACTGAAATTTTCTCATTCTCTTTTTCAAATATTTCTGTTTTGTTATGTACGTTAATTACTAAGTCCGCTTTTTCGAGTATTTCAATTGGATTAGAAAGTTCTTTGGACCTTCTTTCGTGTGTGCCTGGTATTACATATATTCTTTTGTTCAGTCTTTTAACTTGGTTAAATATATCGATTGTTTTTATCAAAGTATCGAGGCTAGGAATTCTGGAGTCAAATACGTCTCCTGGAGAGAGAATAACATCGCAAAGTTCAGCTGCTTTGATAAACGCGTGTTTGCCTTGTTCAAAGGCATCGTCATAGAATCTTTTATAACCAAAATGGGTGTCTGAAACTATTCCTATTTTCATCAAACCACGATTCAATTATATATTAGGAATTTTTTTATTATAAATCCAGGATTGATAAGTAATTTAAATCGATAAAATCATATTTCTATCATGGTCATAAAAAAATTAAAACTTCAGCTGAGCTTTGAATTTGTTTTAACCTTGGGTCTTATAATGATAGCTGTATTGCCGTTAATTTATATTGGCTACACTAAAACAAACGAGGCTTTGGAAGATCTAAAGATTATCAAGCTTAGATATTTAGTATCGACATTAAAAGACAAATACACTGAAGTTTTTTTGACAAAGGGCGAAGTCAAGGCCAAGGTATTAATACCAACTAGCAGCAGATTCTCCATCGATAATTCTGGTTCACTGACCGTATTAAATGCGAGTATGAAGATAGACAACCAAAATTCAAATTTTGTAGCTACTTTGCCATCAAATGTAAAACCTTTTTTTTATGATAATCCAAGTAGCAGAGTAGATGATGAAATAATCATAAGGATATTTTATAATACCACTGACAAAAACATTTACACAGAGATTTTTTCTTAACTTCTTTCGGTTTTATTTTTAGAAATTTTATATCTATAAAGGTTTTTAGCTAATTAATACATTAAAAAGCAAACATGTTTATATCATGCTATGCGGGAGTAGCAAAGCCTGGTCAAATGCGCCAGATTCAGGGTCTGGTCCCTTAGTGGGTTCAAGGGTTCAAATCCCTTCTCCCGCAAACTCATGCATGTTCTTGTAGTGTTCAACTAATTTTCTTATTCCTAGTTCTAAAGGTATTTTTGCCTTGAAATTGAGTTCTTTTTCAGCTTTTGCTGTATCTGCTAGAGTTTTGTATACGTAGTTTTTAATTTTATTTTCGACGTATCTGACACGTGCTTTCTTACCTATAACTTTTTCTAGAATTTTTAGCATTTCGTTTATCTCATAGCTGATACCTGTTCCTACATTAAATATCTTTGAATTACTTTTTTTTGTGGCAGCTAAGAGGAAGGCACGGACTACGTCGTCTACGTAGATGAAATCTCTTTTCTGTTTACCATCGCCAAAAATTATAATTTCTTTATCTTTTAAAATCGACCAGAGAAACTGACTGACCAAATTAGCATACTCTTTTTTATAAAGTTCATTTGGTCCATAAACACTGAAAAGTCTCAAAGCTACAACGTCTACGCCGTACAGTTTATTGTAGAGTTCTCCAAGTCTTTCCATAAAGTATCTTGCCTCTGTGTAGTAGTCTGTAGGAATTATGTGCATGTCTTCACTGTGAGGCGGTTCAAGTAAATTGTAAATTGATGATGAAGAGGAAAAAACTACTTTTGCATCATTTCTCCTTGCAAACTCTAACAAGTTAATGAAGTCTTTTATTACTACAGAACAAAGTTCTGGATTTTCTTTGTACATAGGAGATGATGAATAAATCCCTAAATGAAAAATAATGTTAGTTTTAATGTTGAGGTTTTTTGTTTCTCCAGCATTACCATAGATGAAGTTAATTTTATTTTTTACTTTTTTCAGGTTATTCAAGCTTCCAGTGTGTAGGTTATCTATTACGTACATGTTAATGTTTTCCTTGGTTTTTTCTGTCTCTAATAACCTTTCTACCAGATGACTTCCTATAAAACCAGCTCCGCCTGTAACAATGACATTATCTGCTTCAAATTCGATCTCGTTCTTGTCTGGTTCAGACTCTTGATTTTTCATTTTTATCACTGATTGTTAATGTTTGTTTATTTAAGCATGATTTACAAATTCCAAACATGTCTATTTGAATGTGACATATCTGAAACTCATTCAAGTCATTTTTGAAATGTGAAGCGTCTATTTTGATTTCTGGCTCCTTTAGATGAAAAATGGAATTACAATTTTCGCAGATCAAATGAGTGTGTGATTTACTTGACAAGGAATAAAGTGCTTCTTCGTTACAATAAAATTTATGCAGAACCCCTTTTTTAACCAGTGAATTAATGAACCTGTAAACAGTGGAAAAACCAATCTTATTCTTTTTGCAAAGGTCATAAATGTTTTTTGCGCTAAATAACCTTTTTTGTTTAGATATTATTTTGTAAAGTAGTTCTTTTTGTTTAGTTTTCCTACTTTTGTTTGACATGATTTCACAAAGATTTTTTGTTCAAATATGTTTAAAACTCTTCAGCTAAGACGTATTCGAAAATCAAAGGTGCCACTATAGTTGCGTCTGATTCGATCATGAAAGTTTTGCTGTTTTTTGACAATTTTCCCCAAGTAATTTTTTCATTAGGAACAGCTCCAGAGTAACTGCCGTAGCTTGTTGTTGAATCTGAAATTTGGCAAAAGTAAGAAAATTCTTTAACATCTTCTTTCATGTCCTGCTTTATTAGAGGCACTACACACACAGCAAAATCCCCTGCTATGCCTCCGCCAATTTGAAAAAATCCTATGTTACTCTTTTCAGAATTCTTTTTGTACCATTTAATCAATTCCATCATGTACTCGAGGCCACATTTTATTATATTCGCATTTTTTATTTCATTTTTCATGCATTTAGCAGCGAAAAAATTACCTGAAGTTGAATCTTCCCAACCTGGAACAAAGAGCGGCAAGTTTCTTTTAGCCGCTTCGTAGAGCCAGGAATTTTCTTTTGGTATGCAATACATATTTTCTAAACATTTCGAATTAATTATTTCATAGAAATATTCATGAGGAAATTTTCTTTCATTTCTTTCTTCTGCTTTTTTCCATAATTTAAGTAATTCGTTATCAACGATATTAAATATCTTTTCAGGTATCGCAGTATCTGTTATCCTGTTAAATCCTTCTTTTAACAGTGTTTCTTCGTCATTTTTACTAAGTTCTTTGTAATTCGTTATGTTTTTGTAATCTTTGTTTCCTATCAGATTATATAGGTCTTCTTCTAGATTTGCACCTGTACAACTTATTGCATGAATTCTGTTTTTTCTTATCATTTTTGCCAAAGAAATTCCTAATTCAGCAGTGCTCATAGCCCCTGCAATAGTTACAATTAGTTTTCCGTTAGCTTTCAAGTGCGCGAGTAACTCTTTAGCTGCTAATTTAAGTTGAAGAGAGTTAAAATGCTTGTAATTTTCTTCTATAAATTCTTTTACAGATCTGCTTGAACTTTTTTTATTCATAATATTATATATAAATAATCAAGTTATTTTTTAATAACGTTTTAAGATTTCTATAATATTTAATATTTAGCAAAACATTCTATTATTTTTAAACCGTCTTTGCTTCCCAAAACTAAATCTACGGCTCTTTCTGGGTGTGGCATCATTCCAACAACGTTACCTTTTTTGTTACATATCCCTGCTATGCTATTCATAGATCCATTAGGATTCTCGTTTTGATAAGTGGCTACTATTATTTTATTTTTTTCAAGTTCTTCTAAGTTGTCTGTAACGAACCTACCTTCGCCATGTGCTATAGGTATCTTTAACACCTGCTTATTTATTTTGTTTAGGAAAGAGCAGTTCTCTTCTATTTTTATATGCACAAATTTACAAACAAATTTCAAGCTCTCATTTCTAAGAAGTGCACCAGAAAGAATTTGTGATTCACACAAGATCTGAAAGCCATTGCATATTCCTAAAATTTTTTTCCCTTTTTGTGCTTCTTTTTTTATTATTCCCATGCATTCAGTATTTGCTGCTATTATGCCAGCCCTTAAATGGTCTCCGTAGCTCCACCCTCCTGGTATGAAGTATGCATCATATTTTTCTTCCAAGTCTGTGTGGTAGACGATTCTACTATCATTATCAAATTTTCTGCATGCGCGCAGAGATTCTTCTTCACACTGTGTACCAGGAAACTTTATTATTGCAATGCTCATTTTACATAGACCTCGAGTTCGTGTGACAGAGGATTAAATATTCTAAGCTCATTACAAATCTTCTTGATTTCTTCAGCAGCTTCTTTTTCTGAGTTACTTTGGATATAAAAAACGAGCATCTTGGCTGTTCTTATTTTTTTAACAGAGTTTGTTTTTTTTTCAACCAAGTATTTCTTTATGGTCTCTCCTTCAGGGTCTTTTGCAAGAGGTTTTCCTTTTATGATAGCTACGACTTCGTATTCTTTCATGAATATCAATTCATGTGTATGAAAGAACTTCTTAAAAAACTATTCATACTGTCGATATGTTTATTCTGATCATGATTTCGCCACGGGCAGGATTTGAACCTGCGGCCCCTCGGTCTTCAGCCGAGTGCTCTCCCCCTGAGCTACCGTGGCTTTGCTAACCAATAAAAATCAAATACTAAAAAAATGCAAGAATATCATTTTAAAACTTATTAAGCAGTTTGCTAGTACTAATCAATCTATTTGTTTTCACTGCTAATGACTTAAAGTCCTCCAAAGTTATTTGTTGGTCTTTATCAGACAAAGCAGTTTCAGGTTTATTATGGACTTCCACAATTAACCCATCTGCATTAGCAGCTAAAGCAGCTAAACCAAAAGGAATTACCAAGTCTCTTCTTCCTGCTGCATGGCTTGGGTCTACTATTATTGTCAGGTCTTTAGTTTCATCCAAAGTTTTTAGTATGTTAACTATTCCAAGGTCCAGTATGTTTCTAGTTGAGCTAGCATACGCTTTAATCCCTCTTTCGCACAGGATAATGTTATTGTTTCCTGCGTTTCTCAAGTAAGCTATTGCGCCCAAGAATTCTTCAAGTGTCGACGCGTATCCTCTTTTTAACAAAACAAACTTATCAGTTTTCCCTACTTCCTTCAATAGCTCGTAGTTGTCCATGTTTCTGCTACCTATTTGCAATATATCTACATCGTATTTGTAGAACAAATCAATATGTTTAGTATCAACAATTTCGCTTACCACTGGGATAGATAATGTTCTCTTTACTTCTGCCAGTATTTGTAAGCCTAGTTCGCCAAGGCCTTGAAAACTTTCAGGTTTGGTTCTTGGTTTGAATGCCATGCCTCTTAATACATGTGCACCAGATTCTTTTACTGCTTTTCCGATCTCGTAAAGCGATTCTTTGTCTTCAATTGCACAAGGGCCAGCTATCAGCAAAGGTCTTTTTCTTAAAATCCTTTTTATGTTTTGATTCTTGTTGTTTTTTTCTTCATCCAATTTTTTTTCAATCATTTTTTGTTTCATGGTTTTACCTCCTTTAGTTTAGGGTAGCAATTAACATAAAGCTTGAGCCAGAAAAAGAGAACTAGATTTTAATTTTTTTAGGACTTTTTCTGGACCCAAGCAGTTAATTAGAACCAGAAAAAGCGGAAATAGTAATAGAAAAAGCTAAACCAAAAGAATCTAGAATAATAGAAGTAGTTGATGGTTTTTGGTTTAGCTCTTTCCATAGTATCACAAAATTGCAAAATAATTTTTTTAAAGTTAACTATTAAGATTTGATAGCTATTCCATAGACTTCTGATATTGCGTTCTGATTTTTTGTCACACCTATTATTTTGTCTGAGTATTTCAGTACTATGTCATTATGAGTTATAACAATGATCTGTGTTGTTTTTGCCAATTCTCTTATCAGTTGTCCGAATTTTTTGCTGTTTTCTTTGTCTAAAGCAGCATCTGCTTCATCAAAGATATAGAATGGCGCTGTTTTAGTTGCGTGCATTGCAAGAATTAAAAGGATAGCAAGCATAGACTTTTCTCCTCCAGAAAGTGATTCCAAGTTTTTCTTTTTGTTGTCTCTAATTACTTTGATGTGTAATCCAGATTCAAAGGGATTGTTTGGTTTGTCCAGTTCTAAAAAGCCTTCTTCATTAGGAAAAATTAATCTGAATATTTTTCTGAAGTTTTCGTTTATGTTTGAAAAAGTTGTTATGAATATATCTTTTTTCTTTTCTTCGATTTCGCTGATGAACTTAATTATTGCTTCTCTTTCTTCATTTAGCTTATCTACTTTTTCTTTGGCTTCAAGAACAGATTTAGCTTTTTCAGCATACATCTCAGGGGCTTTTAAGTTGACTACGCTTCCATATTCATTTAGTATCTTCTCTGCTTCTTTCATCTTATTTTCGAGTTCTTCTTTAGGCAAGTCAAGGAATTCAAATCTTACGTCTTCTCTTTTTAATTCCAGTTCCAAATCTTTGTACTTTGTTTCAGTCTGAGCTAGCTTTACTTCAATTTTTTGGAGTTCGTTCATTAACTTTTCTCTCAAAAGTATTAGTTTGCCTCTTTCATTAGAAATGTTTTGGTATTCTTCCTCAAGTAATTTGTATTCTTTTGACTTTTTTCCTAGTTCTTCATCTAATTGCTTTATCAATGATTGTATATTTTCAATTTCTAATATCTTCGTCTTTTTCTGATTATAGAAATTATTTAACTCTTCTTGAATTGTTTTAGTTGATTTCTCAATTTCTTCAAACTTTTGATTGAGTTCTTTTTTATATTTTTCATTTGAATTCATTCTTTCTTTTATTACTTCTACCTCTGATTTTAGTTTACTTATCAAATCTAGTTTTTCTGATTTGTTTACTGATTGTTCGTATAATTTTCTTTGTTTTTCTTCTAATTCACTGATCAAGTTGATTATTTCTGATTTACGTTTAGCAATTGATTCTGTATGTTGATTGACAGCAACTAACTCTTGATTAGTTTTTTCTAACTGCTTATGTATTACTTCTAATTCGTTATTCAGATCTTGTTTTCTTTTTGCTAAGGCTTTTATTTCGTCATCTCTTAGTTTGTCCATTACTTCGTGCTCTTTTAATTTAATGTCTGTTTCAGTTCTTTTTTGTCTAAGTTCGTTCATTTCGTTTCTTATCCTCTGAAGTTCCGAAAAAACAAATTTTTTTCTTTCAATTAAAGATGTAAGTTCTTTTTCGAGTTTTTCTAGTTTATTGAGGTTAAATTGTAGATTTTTTGCAAAGCCTCCTGAAACTACATTTGAAGGCTCAAACAATTCGCCTTGTAATGTTACGATTCTAATATTAAGTTTAAGGAACTTTTTAGCGTTTTCAAAATCGTTTACGAGTATGGTGTTACCGAAAACAAAGTCTACTACTTTTCTATATTTCTCTTTCGTTTTGATGTAATCTTTAACAAGGCCAAGACTTTCTTTTAATGCTGATTGCTCTATGTTAAGTATTTCGTTAATTCTAAGTTCTTTTAGAGGTATGCACGTAATTCTTCCATATTTGTTTCTTTTCAGAAATTCAAACAATTGTTTTGCGGTATCCAGATCGTCTACAACCAAGTAATTTATTCTATTACCTCCGCTTGCAAAAACAGCTTCCGAGTATTCTTCTTCGTAATCTATTAGTTCATAAACAAAGCCATGGATCCCATTTATTTTAGTTTTGAGGTCAGATATAATTGATTGGAATGGATTAGTTTTTGTGTTAATTCTCAATTCAGCAACTTTTTCTTTGAGTTCCAGAATTTTTTTATCCAGTTCGGGTAATTCGTTGTTTAGGTTTTTTTCTTCTTGAAATAAAGTTTTAATCATAGATTCTGTTTTTGATTTTTGTATCATGAGTTCTTTTACAGAGTTTTCTTTTGAAGGACCACTTTGATTTAGTTTTAAATGAATACTGTCTAATTCTGATTTGATTAAATTAGATTTTTCATTTAGTTTTGTTATTTCATTTACAATTTCGAATTTTTTCTGTGCAAATAACGAAATTTGATTATCTAATTCGTTTAGCTTAGTTTTCAAATCGTTCAATTCCTTAAACAGTGAATCATTTTTTTCAATTTTTGTAGATTCTTGTTCTAAAGATTTAAGTTGATTTGTTTTTGTGACTATTTCTTTATTCATAGTCTCTGATTCGATGTCGAGTTCTTTTAGTTTATTTAGAACCATAGCCTTGTCATTCTGACATAGATTGATTTTTTCTGTTAGAGAAGCAATGTCTTTTTCAATTATTTTTACTTCTGCATTCAAATTAGCTAATTCCTTTGAAAGTTGTTCTTTTTTCGTCAAATCATTGATTTTATCTACGAAGTTTTTCTTCTTTTCTTCAATGTTCTTAAGTTTACTTTCTAATGATTTTAGTTCGTTTTCATTATTTTTCAGTTGTTCTGTAAGAGAATTCTTTTTAGCTTGATTGTGTTTTAGTTCTTCTTCGAAGGTCATGAGTTCTTTTTTGATTATACTTAGCCTGCATCTAGTGAAGTCTTCTTTTGCTTGTATGTATTTTTCTGCTATTTCTTTTTCTTTTTGTAGAGAGTCCAAGTACGCTGTTCTTTCACCAAGTATTAGTTGGGCTTCGTTAATTCTATTTTGCACGGTTTCCAATTCCCTTAATGCTTCTTTCTTCTTTTCTTCGTATTCAGCAATACCTGCCAAAGCGTCTATCAACTCTCTCCTTTTTTTTGGCTCCATTTCGACTATTTTTTGTACTTGGCCTTGTGGGATTACATTATAAAAAGAAGGGTCGAGGTCTATATTGTACAAGAAGTTTATTATGTCCGATCTTCTTACTTTTTCATCGTTGATTCTGTATACAACTTTTCCTTCTCTGTTCATAATTCTTTTTACTTCCATGTTAGGGTTACTGAATTTGATACATACACTGGCTATGTTGGCATTTTCATTGATTAAGTCTTTTATTGATTTTGCTCGCAGGCTTTTCATGTTCATTTCTCCAAGGCAGAACTTTATTGCATCAACGATATTGCTTTTACCAGAGCCATTAGGTCCAGTTATTTCTATAACGCCATTCCCAAAAAAGCATTCGGCTTTTTTAAATGACTTAAAGTTATGAAGAACAATTTTTTCTATGACTGCCATTAGATATCACGTCAGTTTGAAGCAGTATAATAATTCAACTTAGTCTTAAAATTCTTTTGAGGATTGCAATGAAATATCAAATAGCAAACTGACTTATCATTTGCCTAAAGTACATTTTCCGTTCTTGCAAATTTCACCAAGATTATGGACTTCGATCATGTTTGAATGATGGCTTCTGTTCTTAAAGGTACCTGATGAAAATATTACAGTATCGTGTTTGTTAACTAGTTTGTGTTTTAGCAAGTACTCTGAGACATGAGATATTGTTTGTAAAGTATCAGGCATTATTATGGGTTTAATTCCGAAATAGAGGTTGAGTTGTCTAAACACTTTTTTATTTGCAGTTATGGCAAAAACATTGGCATTCAATCTGAATCTCGAGACCATGATTGCTGTATACCCGCTTCTTGTTAAAGCCACTATGCTTGAAGCGTTTACAGCTTTAGTCAGTTCAGGTATAGCCCTTGTTACAGACTCTGATATAGTTTTTAGAACTTGTTTTTTTAGATTCTCGTCAACGATCTTTTTTGGCTCTATTTCTTTTTCAATTCTTCTACATATCTTTACCATGGTTTTAACTGCTTCAACAGGGTATTTGCCCATTGCAGTTTCTCCTGAGAGCATTACACAGTCAGAGCCGTCTAATACAGCAGTAGCTACGTCAGTAACCTCTGCCCTTGTAGGTATAGGATTATTTATCATGCTTTCAAGCATTTGAGTAGCTGTTATCGACAAATTTCCAACGTTAATACATTTTTGGATTATTTTTTTCTGGATTATAGGTACATTTTCTATGCCTATTTCAGCACCTAAATCTCCTCTAGCAACCATCACTCCATCTGAATACTCAATAATTTCGTCTATGTTTTTAATTCCTTGCAAGTTTTCTATTTTTGCAATTATCTTAATATCGTTCCTAAGATATTTTTTGACGTTCAATATGTCCTTTTTGTTTCTGGTAAAAGACAGGGCAACAAAATCAATGTCGTTATCGTTGCACCAATGCAATGCTTTGATGTCCTTATCACTCAATGGAGGTAGGCTAAGAGTCACATTAGGCACATTGACTCCTTTGTTATTTTCAAGAGTGCCGTCAGTCATGACTTTTACGTCTAGGGTTCTATTTTCGTGGTATTTTTTAATAACTTTAGTTCTTATCAGTCCGTTATAGAATAATATGATGTCTCCTAAATCTACATCATCAAAAAAGTCATAGGTTATGGTTATATCCGTGCCACTCTTAAAACCAACTCTAATCACTTGGTTTTTTCTTAAAATCAGTGGAGAAGCAATAAGTTTGGCTCGCAATTCAGGGCCTTTAATGTCTATCAAAATTGGGATTTCTTCAGTTATTTCTCTTAGCGTTTTAATTATTTGGCTGTATTGTTCAAAATCACCGTGAGCAGTATTAATTCTTATCCCGTCCATACCTGCTTCAACTAGTTTTTGCATTACTTCTTTGGATTCTGAAGCTGGTCCTATGGTACACAATACTTTAGTCTTGTTATGTGTTCTATGGCTAAACCCACTCATACAGAACACCTAGATTTTTATAATACCTTTTTGTTTAAGGTAATCAACTTGTATCTTAGAGTACCTCCAGATAATATCTCCGTTTTTGTCTCCATTAATTTCCCAAGGTTCAACTATTACGTAGTCGCCATCTCTGACCCAAATCTTTCTTTTCACTTTTCCTGGAATTCTACAGGTTCTTTCATTACCGTCTTGGCAATCTACTTTCATTCTAGCTGCTCCTAGCATGCCTATCACTTTGCCTATAACTTCTTTTCCTTTAGGTATTCTTGTTCTTCTTATTTCTTCTTGAATATTAATTTCATTTTCATTATCTTTAGACATATTCTCACCATTAGTCAATCATGAGTATAGCATTCACTCTTAAAAAAGTTATTTGAAGTTAGGGTTTCTTACGCTTTTTTTAGAGCCACACGCTTCACAGACGAGGAAGTAGAAGTGTTTTTCTTCGATTATATTTGTATCTGGTTTTCCACATTGATTGCAAATAACAAATTCTTTAACAAAATCAGTAAATTTTTCATTCAGTAATTTTTGGTTGATTTTTCCGCTTATGACCATTCTTCCTTCGCTGAGACTGATAGGTGCAGCTAATTCTTTTGACAAGTATTTTGAAACAACTTCTGGGCTTCTTCTGATCTTATCACAAGCTTGATAGAAATTTTTGCATATAGACTTATTCCCTTGAATAAACAGATCTAATACTGGTATTTCAAACCTTTCTTTCGTTATGCTTTTTTTTGGCATTTTGGTGTATAACTCTTCTAGCATTTTTTCATAGTCTTCTTTATTCATGGCATCACATTTTTTATTGGCTCACGTTTCGTATAGGATATGTACTTCATAATTCATAACATATTTAATACTCTTCTGTTTTAAACTTATTTATGATTGAAAGAGAGTTGGCAATAAAAAAAGCAAAGGAGATGGCTACAAAGCGCTTAGAGCAAAAGGACATAGCTATCATAAACGCAGTTGCTCTAGTCAACGACCTAAATGAAGTGATAAACTTATTATCAGAAAGACTGACTATTTGGTATTTTAAAGGTATGAAGAAGATGAAAGCAGATCCGAATATTTTAAAGCAGATAGAATCGTTAGATGATTCTACTAAAGAAAACCAGCACATGAAACTGATAGCCATTCAAATAAAGAGCTTACAGGAGCTGAGAAAACAAACTTTGGAATACATCAATTCTACTATCAAGGAGCTGATGCCAAACACATGTAGTCTTGTTGGAGAAACGATTGCTGCGAATTTATTGGCTAAAGCAGGCTCGTTTGAAAAATTGTTCAAGTATCCTGCCTCTACGATACAGGTTTTGGGTGCAGAGAAGAGTTTGTTTAAACATTTGAGGAAAGGTGCAAAATCACCAAAGCACGGGGTTATTTTTTCACACCCATTTATAACCCGAGCTTCAAAGAAATTAAGAGGTAAGATTGCGAGAGCAATAGCTACAAAACTATCTATGGCTATAAGGGTTGATTATACAACAAAAAGAGACGTTTCTTCTGAATTAAGAAAAAGTCTTGAAAAAAGGATCATGGAGATAACAAAAAAGTCTGAATAGGCATAGCATAGGTTATAGGTTGTAGGTTATAATATCATTATTGAGCAGCAATTACGAGTTACAATAGTGAAACTTCATGAAGAGCTACATTTTTTCAGATTTAGAAATAGAAAAAGAAGCGGAAAGACTTTATCAAAAGCTCAAATACAATGGTTATTCTAAAAGTTTGTGCAAAGTGTATGCTTCACTCACTTTGGAAATTAATAGACTCAAAGAAGAAAGAAATGCTTTGATTCTTGCACATACTTACATGACTCCTGACATCATATTTGGAGTTGCTGATTTTGTTGGTGACTCTTTGAAGCTCAGTCAGGAAGCAAGAAATACAAATAAAGATGTGATTGTTTTTGCAGGAGTAATTTTCATGGCAGAAACTGCTAAGATTTTGAACAAGGAAAAGCGTGTTTTTATTGTTTCAAAAGATGCTGGATGTAGTTTAGCAGATAGCATAAAAGCATCAGATGTAATAAAACTTAGAAAAAAATTTCCTAAACTAAAAGTAATAACGTACATAAATACAACGGCCGAGGTAAAAGCAGAGAGCGACATTATATGTACTTCTTCAAACGCCAAAGACATTATTGAGTATTTGCCTGATAGAGAATTCATTTTTTTGCCTGACAAGCTAATGGCAAAAAATCTCGAAGATCTTACAGGGAAGAGATTGATTTCGTGGGACGGAACGTGTATAGTTCATGAGGAATTTAATGAAAATTCGATACATGAATGGAAGAGATTGCATCCTGATTTGAAAGTACTCTCGCACATAGAATGTAATTCTCAAGTGGTTAAGAGTTCAGATTATTCAGGCAGCACTGAAGGAATTAGAAATTACGTTTTAAACAGTAAGGATAAAAAGTTTATGATAGTAACTGAATGCGGTATGGCGGACAGATTGAGGATAGAGTTTCCTGAAAAAGAATTCTACGGTAGTTGTGTTCTTTGTCCGTATATGAAAAAGAACTCTTTGGCTGGAATCTACGAAGTTTTAAAGGAGTTACCAATGGATAAAGAAATCATACTTTCAGAAGAAGTGATTGAAAGTGCGTATTTGCCTTTAAAGCGAATGTTCGAGCTAACCGAAGAAATAAGAAAACTGAAAGCGTATGGTAAGGGAAAATAAGAATAGCAATTTATTAAGAAGAGATGTCAATCAGGATGAAATAAACACAGTTTTGTTAAAAGCACTTGAATTAGATGCCATGTTTGACATAACCTCAGATGCTTTAGGTTTAGCTACTAATGTTAGTGGTAGGATATTTAATTCAAAGGCATGTTATGTTTCAGGTATAGAGGAAGTCAAATACTTGTTTGAGAAAAACAATGTTAAAGTAAACGCGTTTCATAAAGATGGTGCATTTATAAAAAAAGACACTCCGATAGTCGAAGTATTCGGTGACTCAAGAACTATTTTTAGGATAATAAGAACTGCTTTAGACGTTATGATGCTCATGTCTGGAATAACTACACTAACAAGAAAATTTCATAAAAAGATAGGTAAAAAAATCACAGCTGTAAGGAAAGTGTATCCATGTTTAGGATCTTTAGAAAAAAAAGCAGTTTCAATAGGGAAAGGAAACACACACAGATTAAGTTTAGCAGATGGCTATTTGCTAAAGCCTTTTTACGTAGAAGCATATTCGCAAATGAAAAAGATTACATATTTAGAAGCATTAAAAGACTCAATTGAATTGTGTAGAAAACACAGGGAATCTAACAAAAAGTATTTTTTTATTGAGGCTGAAGTAAGGACCGAGGAAGAAGCGGAAATCGCAGCCCAAGCTGGAGCTGATATAGTAATGTTAGATAATTTTGATCACAAAACTGCAATCAAGCTTGCCAAGAAACTAAAGACCAAGTATAGAGGTTTGTTGATAGAGGTTTCTGGTGGTATAACTATTAAAAACTGTGAAAAGTATAATAATAAATGTATAGACTTTATCAGTACTTCCAGAATAACGTTTTATGCCAAGCCTATTGACATGTATTTTAGATTAGATTAATTAATTCTAATAAATAAAGGTGAGAAGATGGGAATGCACTGGGTCAAAGTATTGACTATAGGTTTGATATTCGCTTTTATTTCAATGTTCGTCTTTGTTATTGCCTTTTTTCTTGGGTTGTTAGATAGCTTAGTCGGTATCATTTTAGTATACGGGATAATTTTAGCCATAGAGTTTTTCTTGTCACCTACGATCATTAAATGGGTGACTAACTGCAAGCCAGCTGATCCTAGATATCATTCTGAACTAATCAGAATGGTTGAAGACGTATCAAGAAGGGCAAATCTTCCAAAAACGCCTAACATTTACATAGTTGAAGACCCTAGTCCTAATGCTTTTGCGTTTGGTACTACACAAGGCAATTCTTCAGTAGCATTCCACACAGGAATATTATCTATATTGACAAGGGACGAGCTTGAAACTGTGATAGCACATGAAATCGGTCACATTAAAAACAGGGACACGATGATAATGACGATAGCTTCACTAATTCCTATAATAATGTACTATGCTGTTTACTATTTCCTTGTTGGAAGAGACGACAGAAGAACAATAGTCACAGTTATCATAGGTATGATTGGTGCGTTCATAGCAAGATTGATAGGCCAATTGATAGTCCTTTATTTGTCGAGGTTAAGAGAGTTTGACGCTGATGCATTTGCGAAAAGGATTACGAACAAACCAGCTGCTTTGGCAAGTGCTCTTGCAAAGATCTCATATCTCAATTTAGTGTCTTACAGAGACGCTTACGGGATGAACGGTAGCAAATCCATGATGAATGCATTTTACATTTCTACACCTAATGCAAGTGACATGTTCATAGCAGAACAGCTTGCAAGTCATATGCGAAGCTCTGGAAATTATCAGATAGATCCGCAAACACTGTTAAAGATGATGGAGAGAGAGCAGAAATCTACTGGAATTCTTGAACTTTTTTACACACATCCTCCTACTTACAAAAGGATCAGGAAATTGTTAGAGAATTCTTACAACTAAAATCTTAAAATAAATTTTTTTGTTTTTTGCTTAAACTTAAATTCTCTTCTTTTTTAATTATTGTCTTATGGATATTAGAAAAATTGAATTAGAAGTGAACAAAGAGCTACTGGAATCAAGTGTCAGTAATATAGATTACGAAAGAAAAAAATTCTTCATAGCGCCTGCTTTTCCATATCCTAATTCGCCTCAGCACATAGGCCACGGTAGAACATATACTACCACAGATATCTACGCGAGGTTCATGCGCCTTAAAGGCTATAATGTATTGTTTCCAATGGCTTTTCACGTGACAGGAACACCTATTATAGCGATGGCGAGCAGGCTAAAGGAAAAGGACAAGGAACTGATTGAAATATTCACAAAGATTTACGGAATTCCTGAGGAAAAGCTCGAAGAGCTCAGTGACCCAGAGAAACTTGTCATGTACTTTTCTAGAGAAATAGAGCAAGGCATGAAGGAAATGGGTTATTCCATTGATTGGACCAGAAAATTTTATTCTTTTGACAAGCACTTCAACAAGTTCATAGAATGGCATTTCAAAAAGCTGTATGATAAAGGTTATTTAGTCAAGGGAGAGCATCCTGTCCCATGGTGCAGTAAATGTAACAACGCTCTTGGTGCTCATGATACTAAGGGCGACAAGGATCCAGAAATAGAACAAGTGTCAGTTTTGTTTTTTAAAATCAAATCAAAGGACATGTTTCTAGGAGTAGTGACTTACAGGCCAGAGACCATATTTGGAGTAACTAACATCTGGGTGGTGGAAAATAGCGATTATCAGATTATTAAACTTCAAGGTAAGAAAGTGATAGTTTCAAAAGAGAGTTTACAGAACATAGGAATGCAGTATGAATACGAGCCTTATGGCTCAATAACAGGAAAGGAATTGTTAGAGTATACGGTAATCAATCCAATAGACAACACAGAAGTGCCTCTGCTACCTGCGACTTTTATTGACCTGAGTTTCGGAACAGGTATCGTAATGAGTGTACCTGCACATGCACCTTATGATTATCTGGCTTTAAGAGATTTAGGTTTTCCTAAGGGTATCAAATTAAAGGTAATAATCAACATTGAAGGCTTTGAAGTACCTGCCAAAGAAGTTTGTGAAAAATTGAACGTGAAGGACCAAAAAGATCAAAAAGCTGAAGATGCTACAAAAGAGGTTTACAGATTAGAACTACTCAAAGGAAAGATGAGAGTTTCTGATAATAAATTTGATGGTTTGCCTGTGGAAATGGCGAGGCAGAGAGTGAAAGAGCACTTATCAAAATCAAAGGACCACATTAACTTATACATAATAGCCAACCACCCAGTTTATTGCAGATGCAACAATTTAGCAGGAGTTAAACTAGTCAAGGACCAGTGGTTTATAGACTATGGTAATAAATCCTGGAAAGAAGAGACAAAAAAATGTTTGTCAATGATGAAAATATTACCTGAGGAAAGCAGAAAGATTTATTTAGATACCATTGAGTGGCTCGAGAAAAAAGCATGTACAAGAGAAAAAGGTTTAGGTACAAGATTCCCTTTTGACAGAAACAAGATGATAGAGGCCTTATCTGACTCAACAATTTACATGGCATTTTATACAATTTCAGATAAGATAACCAGATACAAACCAGAACAACTGACAGAGGAGTTCTTTGACTATATCTTTTATGGCAAAGGAAAACCTGTAGATAACCTTCATGATGAGCTTAGGAAATCATTTGAGTATTGGTATCCTTTGGATTCGAGGCATTCGGGTTATGATTTGGTCAGGAACCATTTACCTTTCTTCATTTTCAACCACGTCGCAGTATTTCCTCAAAAGCACTGGCCAAAGCAGATAGTCACTAATGGCTTTGTTCTCATGGAAGGCAAGAAAATGAGCAAAAGTTTGGGCAACATTCTGCCTCTAAGAAAGGCCATATCCAAATACTCAGCAGATGTAGTAAGATTTGCTATTGTCAACGGGGCAGATCTTGATTCTGACACTGATTTCAATGAAAAATCTATAGATGGCATTAAATCAAGGATGGAATATTTCAATTATTTGATTGACAACATTTCTAAAAAAGAAGTTACAATTAGTGGTTCGTTGGTTGATAAATGGCTGCTTAATAGAGTTAACAGAATGATAAAAAGCGTGAAAGAGCTGTATGAGGATGTAGAAATTAGGAAGATCAGTCAACTACTCTTTTATGATTTTTATAATTCTCTCAAGTGGTATGAAGTAAGAAAGGACGGTAAAATAGATACACATGAACTAAAATTAGCTCTTCAAAGTTTTGTAATTTTAATGTATCCTTTCATGCCACATGTTTGTTACCATTGGAGTAAAAAACTATATTGTATAAAATCGCTAAAAGAATTTGAGAATATAGGGCTGCCTTCACACGATGAAAAACTTATCTCTGAAAAGTTTGACAAACTAGAGGAGCTTTTGATAGGAATAGATAACGACATAAACGAGATATTAAGTCTACTTAAGTTACAAAAAGTTAAAGAAATTAAATTAATTGTTTCTGCGAATTGGAAGAGAAAACTAATTTCTTTGTTCAAAGAGCACAGAGACTTAAACAATGTGATTAAGTCAGCCAAGTCCATGCCTGATTTAAAAACAAGGTTAAACGAAGTATCGAAGTTAGGAAAAAAAATAATCCAGAATATAGATTGGTATCCTGACTACGAAATTTCACAAGAAGACGAAATCTCTATAATCAAAGACGGTATAAACTATTTAGCAAAAAAATATTCTGTTGACAAATCAAGCATTTTAATAGAAATTGAAGAAAGTTCTAAAGAATTGAAAGCAGCTAACGCAATGCCACTAAAGCCAGCAATAATTATTAAATAATAAATTAATATAAAACCAGCAGGGAGGTTTTTTAATGAAAAAAGAATTAAGTTTGTTTTTTGTGTTGATAGGGTTATTAGTTGTCTCAGGTTGTATTAGTTTTACTGTTTATCAAATAGTCGATGAACAAGGCAAATCAAGGTTTGTGCAAGAGTATGATTATTCTTCTGCTCTTTCTGGTACCTCTGTTACTCAAGAGCAAAGAACAAAACTTTACGAGCAGTTGCAAGATAGTTGTAGGAACTTAACTAGAGCCTATCCACAAATGACTTGTACGGTTAAGGATAGTAAACTCATGATTGAGTTTGATGAAAAGGTACTATCCACACCTATTAGAGTTCAAATTAATAATGAAAGTGCTAACGAAACAGTTTATTATTTGTCATTGGAGGAGGTTCCTGTTATTGGCGCTAATACTACTTTATCTGGTGGTTCCACATATTACTTAACAACAGTCAATCTTTTGAAAACAAATAATGGTAGTGATGCAGAGCAACAGCTTACTCAAATGAAGCAATTTGGCATAAAAATGAACTACGTTATCAAGATGCCTGGAAATCTGACTTACTATGAAGGTGGTAGATTAATTGATAATTCAACTGTCGAGTTCGACTTAATAGATTTGATGATAAAGAAAAAGGGAATAACTGTTAAAAGTTCAGTTTTAAAACCCCAGCAATTTGACTTAACTTTAATTTTAGTTGGAGTAGTTTTACTTATTCTTGTAGTTGGTGTAGCTGTATTTTTCTTGACAAGGAAAAAAAAAGAGGAATCATTAGTACAATCAGAGCCTATTCAACAAGAAAAGAAAGAAAATACAGGATAGTCTTAGATTCAGTCTTTTTTTAATTTTTAAGAGTTTATTTCCTCTCTGTATTCTTAAGAAAGAGTGTATCTAAGATGAAATGTGTTAGGATTGAGAAGCGCTTTGCCGAGGAGATAATATTTAATTTGAAAGACATAGGCGTTATTGACGAATCATATTCTTTTTCCTACGATGCTTGCTACGTCTACATTCCATTGAAAAAAGGTGTTGATAAATTTTTGAAAGATAACTATGAAATTATAGATTATGACTGTGAACTAAAGGAGAACCACCGAGAAGCTTTGAGTCTCAGAGATTACCTACTAAAAAAAGGCTATAAAGATTATGTAAAATCGTTCGATATCATTGGAAGTGTGGCCATAGTCGAAATTCCTGAAGGGCTTAGTGAAAAAGTCGTTGCTGAAGGCATAGTTAGGATTCACAAAAATATAAAAACTATATATTCTAAGGGCTCTGGTAGACATGGTCAATATAGGTTATATGATTTGAAACTAATTTACGGTCCAGATGTAGAAGTAGTCGAGCACAGGGAAAACGGTTTGAGGTTTTTGGTAGATGTCAAAAACACGTTTTTTTCTCCGAGAGCTAGTAACGAGCGGAAACACGTTGCAGAATACATTAATTTAAACGGTTTTAAGAAGGTCATGGTGTTCTTTGCTGGCATAGGCCCTTATTGTATAGTTGGAGCAAAATACAATAAAAACACAGAGTTCTACGGGATAGAATTAAATAAAAGGGCTTATGAGCTATTTCAGAAAAACGTGGAACTTAATAAATTAACTAACGTACATCCTTTTTTGGGGGATGTTAAAGACAAGTATAAAGAGTTCATAGGTTATGATTTTGATTGTGTTATCATGCCGTTACCAAAGGAGTGTCAACTGTATTTTGACCAGGCAATAGAGATACTCAAGGATAGCGGTATAATAATAGCTTATCTATTTTTGCCAACAAAAGAATATCGTACTGTGTTGTATGACATATTAAAGTCTAACATTTCATTAGCAGAAAAGATTAACATCATTGAAGTAAAAGAAATAGATTCATATTCTGCTTTTGAGTCTAAGTTTAGAGTAGTTATTAAAGTGTTTAAAACTTAGAAATGATAATAAGAACGTAGTGGTTAAGCAATTAGATTATGCTGTTGGAATATTATAAATTTCATTTTTAACTACCATAAACTCCTCTAAGGTATGTTTCTTGTATTTCGTAAATTCGTTTTAGAAAATCGTCAAATTGATTTTCTAAGAAAAAAACATTTCTGATTAGATTGCTTTCATACCATATAGATTTTTCCATAGACATCAACTGTTCAAAGCTCATGCTGCCAAATATTAGACAATATAGTGATACAGGTATATTTACATTGTCAATATCAGGATGATATGGAATAATCCCATAAGGTATTAGTTTATTGTGAATAGAATGATTAACCATAGTATGTAATAGTTCGTCGTGGTTTATTCCTTGAGGGAAGTATAAAGGAATAGGTAATGTAAATAAAAACAAGAAAAATTCGTTTGACTTTTTTTGACATATTTCGTTAACGTGTTTTGTGAGGTTTAAACCTCCTAAATGACAGGTCTTTGCATAATTTCTATAAATTATGTGATGAATTGAGCTATAGCTGTATACGATATTTAAATCAGCTGGAATTTTTTCTGGGGCTTGAGTAATATCGCCTACAAACAACAGTTCGTTGCGTTTCAATTCATATTTGGGTTGTTCTAGACTGCAACCTGCAAGAACTAATCGTTTGTTCTCTACTTCTTTTTGAAAAAATAGTTCAAGTTCTTTTAATGCTCTTGCATTTCCGAATCCCCAGTCGTAGACAATCAACTTATTATGTTTTTTTAGTAAAGCTTTTATTAAACCTTGTATGTTGATACCAAAGAAATCAGAAATCACGTCGATTGAAGTATCATAAACAGGATACATTCTTTTATTAGGAGTACTTACTTCGTTTAAAGGATTAAATGCTCTAACTCTATTTGGAAGTTGATTGTTTTTTTCTTGATTTTGAGGTTTGTTGTGGTACCACATACATTTCTTACTATAAATATCAACAAAACACTTTTTAAAGCCTTTAATTGTTGAACAAATATATGGATTCAATTCAAACTGAAGGAAAAGTTAAAATTCATGTTGATAATTTATTCTACAACCCTGAAATGAAATTCTGTAGAAATTTGTTTACTTTAGGTTTGATGTCTATTAATAGCGCTGATTTAATTCTTTTAGATGGGTTCTGTTCTACAGGCATACGTGGCTTGAGATACTTAATTGAAACTGACAAAGTTTCTGAACTTTATTTCGTGGATGTAGATGATAGAGTTGAAGGAGTATTATCAAACAACATAAAACTCAACGAAACTAGCATTAAAAAAAATGTAAAAATAGAGTTTCATAATGAAGAGTTTAATAGATTTTTGAGACTTTTTAAAAGTAAGTTTGATTTCATCGAGATAGATCCTTTTGGCTCTCCTCTTCCGTATCTGGAGTCTGCTATTCATTCATTGAATGAGAATGGTTATCTATCCGTTACTGCAACTGATACTCAAGTCTTATGTGGTTCTAACAGTTCAGCTTGTAAGAGGTATTATGGAAGTAAATCTCTGAACAATTTTTTGTGTCACGAATTAGCTGTTAGAATACTCCTTAAAGTTATCGCTCTTAAGGCGATTGAGCAAGGTAAAGGAATGAAACCTTTGTTGAGTATTTCTGACCGACATTATGTGAAGGTTTTATGTAAATTAGTAAATGGAAGTAAAAAAGCTGATGAAAGTCTGAAAAAGATAGGGTATGTAGTATTTTGTAATAATTGTCATTATTATGAAGTTTATAATTTAGGCAAATTGTCTGAATGTCAAAACTGTAGTTCTAAAAACACCGTCATTTTAGGACCTATCTGGCTATCTGAACTAAATGATTCAGAGCTCCTTGAAAGCATTAAAAAAAACTTGAGTATTGGAAAAATGCCATATCTCTCACATCAAGAAACTAATGAACTAGAAAAAAAAATAGCACTTTATCAAAACGATAATCTATGTTTATTATTTTACGACATTCATAAATTTTGTAGTGTTAACAAATTGTCTCTACTTCCAACAAGGATAATAAAATCAAGATTGTTACAAAAAGGGTTCTTAGCAAAAGAAACGTCTTTTTCACAGTACGGGATTAAAGGTAATTTTTCTTACAAAGAATTTTATGAGTTGTTTTCAAAACGTTGAAAGATAAAATAATAAAATTTTATGTTATAAGAATTAATTCATTTATGGTGATAGTATGGCTAGTCAAGGAATAAAATATTTGGAGTATAAGCTAAACAGAGAAGAGAGAAGGATTCCATACAAGGTTATAGAACGTCTAATGCTGGGTAATAAGAGGTTTAGAGAGAACAAAATGTTAGATAGGGACATGAGACAAGAGCGTGAAGCAGTAATAGGCGGCCAGGATCCTAAGGCTGTGGTAATAGAATGCAGTGACTCAAGAGTGCCTAGTGTGCTCATCTTTGATCAAGGAATAGGGGACTTGTTTAGACTGGCTTTAGCAGGTAATAGAATTGACGATAACGTAGTAGCATCGGTACTGTATGCTATAACCTATTTGAATACAAGAGTAGTGATAAATGTTGCTCATTCTTCATGTGGTGCTGCCAAGGCTGCGTGTACAATGAGAAAATCAGGAGAATTATTTGGAAATGAACTCGATGATTTACTTGAGCACATGAAAGCAATATCATCAACAACAAATTTCGATCCTGATTTAACTGCAAAGGAGCATGCCAAGTTTGGTATACTTGAGCTTTTGGAAAACAAAGAGATCAGGAAGCACGTTCTTGAAAGTAATCTATTACTGGCAAGTGCGTTTTTCGATTTAGTTACTGGAGAAGTCACATTGACTTCATTGATTTATTCAAAATTAATTGATGGTAAGTACGAAATAGTCATTACTGACAACATTCAAACTGGCTTGGATGATCTAAAAAAGAAGTGAAAAAGAAAATGGTATTTGATGATAAGAAATATGAACTTAAGCAAATGGTAGATTCGCTTAAGAAATTTCATGGTTCAGGAACAGAACTGATTTCAGTGTACATTGCACAAGGAGCAAACATTTACGATATGAGTAACAAGTTAAAAAACGAATACGGACAAGCAGGCAATATCAAATCCAAATCCACTAGAAAGAACGTGCAGGAAGCTCTCGAGAAAATAATACATCACATGAAAATCTACAGAGAAACTCCAAAGAACGGACTTGCAATTTTTTGTGGAAATATCTCAAATGATGAAAGTAAGACAGACATAAGATTATTTACGGTAGAACCATATTTGCCAATAAAAATTACTACCTATAGATGTGATTCTTCTTTTTTCCTTGAGCCTTTAGAAGAAATGCTGGAAGAAAAGGACGCTTATGGAGTAATCGCGATGGACGGAAAAGAAGCTACAATAGCCAAGGTAATAGGCACAGATATAAGAATCTTAAAGAGACTCAATTCTACTGCTCATTCTAAGATTAGAAAAGGTGGCCAATCTGCCAATCGTTATGCAAGGCTAATTGAGGAAAGTATTGAAAAATATTATCAACGGATTGGCGAGGCTATGGACGAGCTTTTATTGGGTAAGGGTATAAAAGGAATTCTTGTAGGCGGTCCAGGCCCAGCAAAAGAAGACTTCTTAAAGATGAAGCCTTTTAACTACCAGCACAAGATTATAGGAGTAGTTGATACTGGTTATACAGACGAACAAGGTGTAAAAGAGATATTGGAGAAGAGTGAACAGTTTATTGAAAATTTGGAATTGAATGAACAGAGAAAATACTATGATAGATTTATCAAGGAAATAGTTAAAGACGGTTTGGCGACTTACGGTTACAAACAAGTAATAGACGCTATTAATTCAAGGAACGTAGAAGTAGTATTGTTATCAGAGGATCTTGATTATTACATTAAGATATGTCGTTGTTCGAATTGTAATAACGCTGAGCAGGTATTGCTTAAAAAAGATGAGTTTATGAGCAAGTTTAGCGATCAAACAGATGTTGTTAGTTTTAGTAGTTATTCAGAGAACTTAGTTTGTTCAAAATGTAATAAACAATCTTATTTTTGTGAATACTATTTTTTACCTAAATATATAGTATCTATTGCTAGGGATAACAACTTGGACGTCAAATTTATTTCTTCTAATTTTAATGAGGGCCAGCAGTTTCTTCAGGCGTTTAGGGGCATAGGCGCTATTTTGAGATACAAGACCATGGCTTAAAGCTAATTGGTAACTTTAGTTCATGAAGTAAGTGAGATGTAACATTTTTGCGTATAGTTTGAAGGAACATAAATAATCATTTTATTTTCTGAATAATAATTGACTTCATTATTCTTTTTAGGTTTTAGATGAATAGTGAATGCCTTTTCTTCTTTAGTTAGTTTTTCACAGTCTTGGATTGTCAAATTCGTCATCTGCTTTTGATCAGGATCAGTTTCGTTTTTTACACTATACTCGTCATTGCTTATTATACATTTGTCATCTTCAAATGCCATGAATATCATATTTTTTTCTGACACTACATTTGTTGTTATCATAGATGTAGTTAAGTCGACTGCACAGTTTATAATTGCAGTTCTGTACACATAGGCAGTATTAGAGTCTAGTTGTTGAATCAGAAATACTTTTTTGGCATTTTGGAGTCCAATGAGCGCAGTTTTTAAGTCAGTTGATTTATTAGTCTCAATGTTATTTTCAAACTTTATGATATCAAAATTCATAATTACTAAAAACAAAAAAACCAACAGCAAAATCACAATTATTATAATTTTTGTTTTGTTAGGATCAAGATTTTTCATAGAATTTAAAATAGAAATATGTTATTATATGTTTATCTTATCATCTTAAGGTGAAGAGCTTTTCCGGCACACAGATCTTATAGTATTCTAAATTATGTTTTAATTGTGCATAAGGCTTTGGAAATAACGTGAAAGAATAGCTTTCTACTTGGTCAGCCATAAATGTTATAGTGGGATAATCTAATTCCCTTACTTTTTGTAAACAAATTTCTGGATTGATATTAGGATTTTGGTTATATGTGCACTGATTATTATTTAGGTTTATTAAGTATTTTTCTTGATAAGGCAGATTGGAAAACAGTTTTTGCGCACAACTATTTACCTCTTGTGAATTTGATGCTATGATAATCACAGCTTTTTGATTATCGTTCATAAACTTGATGAAAGCAGTTGGATTATTTTGCTGTAAGACATTACTCAATTTTAGTGTTATAAAAGTATCAAGTGAAAAAACAACTCCAAGTAAAATCACAACCAGAATTCCATAAACAATCTTCCACAAAAGTGAATTTTTTGAGAATTTTTTCACAAAGCCATACCAAAAAAACAAAGATAACAATATTACACCTGAGCCTATACTGATTAATGCAATTCCAGATATTAAAAACATGGATGCTGTCACAATAGCCAGATATCTTTGTGGTTGAAGGTCATTGTCTTTAAATGCAGTTTTAATCAGAGGGCTTGCAAGCGCAATTGAAGAAGAGAAGTAATTAATGGCCACTGAGTTTTGTAGTTCTTCTCTTCTCATTTCAATTTCATTTAACATTTGAGAAAGCAGAAGTTTTTGTGCATCAATTGCTTGGTCAATTACTTCAGCTTTTATAGGAAATGAAGTTATATTATAAACAATCAAGTATTTTGATTTGTATTGATTTAAGTTCTCGGATTTTAGGTATTCTAAGTAATAGAGTGCTGTAACTATCAGTTGATCATTTTTTTTAATTGTATCAATTTTTTGGTCGTACTTACTAAAGTCATATCCAGAAAGCTTTTTTAAAGCCTCTTCATATTCAGAAAGTTTAATTTTGAACGTAACTTCTTGAGCAAAAGAAGCAGAATTTTCCACTTCAGCTTTTAAGTTTAAAACGTTTTGATTAAGTGCTTTAAGTTCTGCATCGTCAACTTTGTTTAATTGCTGATTAGTTTTTTGTAGTAACTCTTCTGCATTATTATTTTTTTCAGTTTCGTTGATTAATATCTTTAACTCAGCAATTTTTCTTTCCTTATCAATTTTTCTGACCTTTTCTAGCCCAAGATAGAGGAGAGTTTCTATAGTTTCTCTATCAACTGTTGAGTTTTTCCATCTGGTTAAGATTTTTTCTATCTCTACGAGCGTGGTTTTATTAATCGGAACGTAAGGGCATGTTCCATAGCAATCGGGGCATTCAGATATGCCTTTTTCAGGAAAGCGCATTTTTGATTTTAAAATGGTGTCACTATTCATCTGAAGAGTCTTTGTTATATTAATTAGTTCATTTACCTGGCTTTTGAACGTTTTACTTGTTACATTAATGTTATTTAATTTTTGCTTGAACAGGACTAAATTTTTGAGAATGCTTCTTCCAGCATCTATAAATTGGAACAAGTTGTTAGACAATTCACTAATGTCTGGACAGTAACCTGGTCTGGCGGCACAATAAACAGAGACAATAGTTTGACAAGATGCTTTAGACGTGCAGTCTTTATTCTGATAGATATCTATGCCAAATTGTCTTCCGCAAAAGAAAAATGGATCAGGAAATTCCATAGATTGAATAGTCGCTTTGTTGTGAAGAGATTCGTTATATTTGTCAATCAATGTTTTTAACTTCTCAACTTCCATGTCGCTATAGTTCATTTTATATTCTACGTATGCCTCAACAATGTTTGAGAAGTCTTTATCATTTTCCAATACCAACTCATGTGTCCCATTTTTCAATGTTCTAACAAGAAAAGTTGGGTTATTATTTACGAATATAATTGAATATGATTGGTTCAGATAGTCAAATGTTTCTATTTTTGTATTTGCAAGGTCTCTTTTTTCTATATATTGTGAGTAATTGAAGGCATTAACAGAGGAACCAAATAAAGCCAAAATTAATAATACAGTTACTATCTTTTGACGTTGATACATTATAATCACAATACATTAGGCGAATAATATTCGGATGTTAATATTTTTAATCTTTGGTTAATTCATTAGGAGCTCAATTCAATGGAAACCTAGTCTGCTTCCAATTTAAATACTTATAACATTAATAATTTTCATATTTATTTTCCAAAAGGGGGTTTTTGACATGGTAGATGATGATAACATAGTTGAGGAATTAGAATTAGAAGAAGAAAAGCCTAAAGAAGAGAAGAGTAACCGACCAGATTTAGTTATTTTACAACCAGATATCTCAAAAGAAGGTAAAAAGATTCTCAAACGCGTAGGCGGTATGTGGATAAGAAAAACAAAAGACGGTAAAGAATTTTATTCAATACTTATTGGGAATTTAAGATTACTTGCTTTTAAAAATGAACAAAAGAGCTAACAAGAGAAGATGATGCAATAATATAAATAATAAATTGTATCACTTCACTCTATGCTTTCTTTTTGAACGATTTTTTTGAGTTTTTCTACAATTGACTTTCTATTATTGATTCTTTCTGTTTCATTCCTTATACGTTCTGAGGCGGTTGGAGCACTTAGATCAAAAATAGTGAATAATGGATATAATGGGCTTTTTGCTGCTTTTATTCTATTTTCTGATTTTTGAATGTCTGCCATTATTATATCCAAACCTTTTTCATATACCTCTTTGTTAATTTCCGGTTTGCATTCAAGGAATTTCTCTAGTTGTTGTATTGCTATTTGTCGTGTATTTGGGGTATTATTTCTTGCAGCTACAGTCATTACTAATTCCATAAACTTCTTTTCAAGCTCGTTTTCTTGAGCGATGAACAAATGAGATGCTTCTTTATGTTTATTATTGTTTCTGTAATTAACACAGACATCTATCTTTTTTAACAATTTTCTTTCATGCATCTCTACTTGATGCTGGTAGTTTCTGTATAATGAAATTCCGAAATATGTGGTGGCTGCCAATCCCGCAATAACTGCTGCGCTAAGAAAAAATTTTTTAAGTTCAGTAGTTTTTCTTTTACTTCTTCCGTAATATTTTTTGTAGATTACTCTATTTGAGGGTCTATTATATGCATTAAATTTATTCATAAAATCACGTTATATTTAAGCGCGCCATCTTCATTTCTGGAAATTGTGATATCATTCTTGATTTGATTACAAGATATGGGTATCCTAATAGCGATTCTCTTTTCAGGTAAGGCTATATATAATGATTCTGAAGAGTTGATTTTTTCATAAATGATAATTGCAGTTTTTTGTTTAAAAGTTACTTCTGCCACCTTTTTGAAGGAATGTTGGGCATCGCTGTTTTTTTCTGAGGTTCTTAATATTGCATTTCTGTATGTATAAATGGTGTAATAAATGGTATCCTCAAGCTGTTTGCCAAGTAAGCTGTTTTTTACCATTACCGTAGAGCTACCTATTACAGAAAAAGACTCTAAAAGAGGCACTAATTTTTTTAATTGCCTATTTACATTAGTAGAGTCTAAATTAGTTCTTTTTGAAGTTAGTTTCATACCGGTCACCTTAATGTTATATAAAATGGGAAAATGTTTTTAAGCTTGAGCTTTTTTAATCATAGTTGTAAATGATTAATATGCTTGGCGTGTTTAATTTATATGGTAATTGGAAATTGAAATTTTTTGAATTAATAATGATTTTCCTGAGTAAATTGAGGGAACTAGCTTTAAAGCTTTTCTTGGATGAGTATTCTTTACAAATTTATGATGCAATAAAAGATATAGAATATAAAAATAAAAATAAAATGAAAGTACTTGTTGTAGGCGAAGTAAGCAATTTTTTAATAGATTATATAAATAAAAGACATGAATTAAATTTAATAAAGGATGTCAACGATCTTGATAGTATTGATATAAAAAATTATGATCTATTTGTATGCATCAAGGAAAAGGACAATGAAGTGTACGATTCTAAAATCATTTCTGCGATAAAAAGCAGTAATTCTTATATTTTTGTGAATCCAACAACAGATCATTTATTATTAGCTTTGAAAAAAGCGTCTTCAACGAGTATAAAAGAATACCTAGAACAAAGCAGCCAGTACTTTAGATTTACAGCAAAAGGTCTAATAGGTATTTACTACAAAGGTATTTCTCCATCTGACGACCACAATTTTTGGTTACTTTTTGGTTTGCTTTTATGCTGCATGGGTGTGTTTAACAACTTTTTTTTCATAACATATCCACACGATGATCTACTTAGACATTTAGTTGCATACAAATATGATTATGACTATTCTAGAGTTTATCCAGATACTTGGTTATTCAATGGCTACAGAATTTATCTTGGCTTTGACGAGATTTATGGATTTCTTCATAAGACGTTTAATGACTACAGTATTCCGATAGTACAAAGTTTAGCACTTATCTTATATACCTTAGTTTTCTTTTTCTTTATGAAAAAACACGTGAAAAAGGATGGCTTGCTAATAATTGTAATATTTCTATATTTAGCAGCAGTGTTGAATCCAAGATTTTTGTTAGGCAGGCCTTCAATTTTTGTGTCCTTATTATTTGTTGTTTCGCTTCTGATACCAAATACTATAATTTCAGTTGTTTTAGGATTGTTAATAGTTATTACTTATTATTTTTGGCCTATGTACATAATTCTGTTAATCTTCAACAGAAGAGAGCACATATTAACATTATTAATCGGTTTTTTATTTTGGAATTGGATTTCAAGCGGTACTTATGTACACGATCTAATATATTTTATAACGGAAACAGAAAAGAATGAATATACATTCCCTATATATGAGTTAAGTTCATTGATAGGCACTACAATTCAATCAGGATACTATTTGATTCCTTTAGTACTGTATGCTTATTTTGGTGATCGTAAATATCTACTTATAGTATTAGCAACATTAGCACTGAATAAGATAAGGTTTATAGAGTATCTTTTTCCTTTGATACTATTTACTCTTAATTATGATAAAGTATCTTCATATTTCCGAAATTTCAATACCAGGGTTATTTTAGTTTGTGCATTGTTAATATTTTCTTACTTGTTTTATTTAAAGAGTTTTGTCGATTCATTTGATTTGGGATTAAAATATGATAATAACAAAATATTTACTGACATGATGCAAATTTCTTACAGAACAGTTTACGAGTCTGAAAATGTTAAACTAACTCCTGGCCCTTCTATCGCTACACTCAACACAGATCAGTACAAAAATATGAAACTATTACTTCAAAACGGGACGATAGACTGTGATTTCATAAAAAAACACAACTACACTTTAGTCATAGAAAAGTCACTTAAAGAATTTCCGGAATGCCTCGAACTAGAAGAATTGAAGAGAGAATTTAGGGTTTGGAGGGTCAAAAACACTTCTGGTACTTTAAATTCTAGTAAGACCGGTTAACAAACATTTTTAAATTTTTTCTGTTAATAGTATGGTTACCATTTATGTGGTTTGTCTAAATTTCTTTTAGTTTAGACGTTTTCATGCACTCTCTCTTTTTGAGGGAGCAAGAGAGGACGAAGTGAGAAACTCTAGAGTTCACTAGTCTGAGAGTCTGCTACTAATAACCCATGTAGTGGATGACTCGGCTGGAGCAATGCACGGAGCCGTGGCAAGCTGCGATAAGCCCAGGGTAGCCG
>JAOAJI010000117.1 GCA_026414265.1 Microcaldota archaeon | reverse complement strand
AGGCATATGTACCGTTAGTCAAGTTTTGAATGAAGTATTCAATTTCCTGACCTATTCTCGAATCAGATAGATTTATTTTTACCCATTGCTGATTTCCTAAAAGATCAGTTCTACACCTGTTACCTTGAATAGATACCAATTCCAGTCCAAACTCAGTTTCTACATTTGGCGCAAAATTTAGATTATTGAATGTCACTTGACGAACTTCGTTTGGAGCTATTTGAGTGATTGTTTTGATACGATCTGAATCTGACATCGAAAAATAGCCTCCAGCAGAGGTTATTACAGTTTTGTTAACTAGTTTAACTGTTACATCAACCTTTTCATTATTTGCATTACAGAAGTTGTTGTTGGAAGATAAAAACGAAATACTATATGTGAAGTTTTTTAGCCCTGCTTTTGAAAGAGTTACTACACTAACGCCTTTATTTATAGTTATTTGTTCATCCACACCATTAATTTTGGATAAATAATACTCCAAATACTGCGACATCGACCTC
>JAOAJI010000116.1 GCA_026414265.1 Microcaldota archaeon | reverse complement strand
AACCCTTCTTGGTTTTTCAACCTTTCGACATACCCTATTATAGGATAAATTTCACTAAGCCTTCCACTCGCTAAGCCACTAGACGTGTGGCCTAAAATTTTACAGTCCGGTGTTGTGGGTGATTTAGTTTTTTCACTTGTACCGTCTTGGCTTATAGGTTGTTGAGTTGGATTAGTTTGTATATATGACATGAATCAATAACTAATATGAGAAATAAAAAGATATGTGTTTGAAGTTTATTTAGTGATATCAATGAATTTATCAAAATGTATGAAGTTTGGCGTTTTATCTATGAATGTAAGTTTCCAATAAACAACCTCAAGATTTTGCTTGAAGTGAACAGGCATAAGAATTCCATCAATATTACCGTTAGGTAGTTTTACAAGATATATTTGCATTAGGTTTGGTAATTCTTTTAAGGGTTCATTTAAAAAGTGGATATAATATAGATTACCACCAATCAGAATAAAGAAATTTTGTGTTGTAAAGTTGACAATAGGAAGGTTATAAGT
>JAOAJI010000115.1 GCA_026414265.1 Microcaldota archaeon | reverse complement strand
ATGGATCGCTTGGAAGAACATTTTTAGATAACCATTCTGCAACTTTGCCAACCTCTTTAGATTCAGAGTCTTTTACCTCAATCGAAAACTCTTCTAGAACTATCTTTTTAGAGTTTTCAGAGTTTATCAATACTCCACAAATACTAGTAATCTTTGCTTTTTGAGACTTATCATCCTTAACAAGACTTGCAAAATCATCAATAGGGAACTGAAATTCGTTAGCAGGATTTTCAGATTTCGTATTCTTGTCTATCATCATAACATCCCTAACAAACCTCTCAATGACCATTGGGCAGGTGATCCAAGCAAAGACTCCCTTTAGGGATTTTACAGGGAAGAGTAGTATTCTAGCATCAGTTATCGCCATCGCACCAGCATAATCTCCACTATTCTCAGGACCAAATATCGCATTAATTATTGTCTGTCCTACACCAGAATCCTTAAACGCATCCCTCAAACATCCCTTCAGCCCAGAACTTTCAATCTTTGGAAAGTCGGTGTGTCTTTCTCTCTGGATAGGTAGG
>JAOAJI010000114.1 GCA_026414265.1 Microcaldota archaeon | reverse complement strand
TTAATTATCAATGCGGTTAAAAATCGAACTAAAACCAAACGATTCCAATAACTTCTTCATTCCTTTCAATTACAACCAATACATTCACGCAATGATTTTACAGAAAATCAATCTTATAGATCCTAATTATGCTACTGAACTTCACGATTCCAAGCTCTTCAAATTTTTTACTTTTTCTGAATTCTTCATAAAAAAGGCTAAAGCCAACAAACAAGGCTTTAATGTCTTTTCTGAAACAGTTTCTCTTTTTGTTGCTTCACCCAACCTCAAGTTCATGGAGACTTTCATGAGCGGTATTATCTACGATCCTGTCGTCATGATCAAATCGACAAAACTAGAACTATCTGACATCAAAATAATTAAAGACCCAGAGTTCACTCATTTCTTGCAAATCAAAACCATTTCTCCAGTACTGATAACAACAATCAAAGAAAAGGAAAATAAAAAAGTTGTTTGGGACTTGCTTCCTCAAGAAGACAAGTTCTACGAAAACATTTGCAAAAATATTTATAAGAAATGGACAACCTTTTAT
>JAOAJI010000113.1 GCA_026414265.1 Microcaldota archaeon | reverse complement strand
TTTCAATCCTACCTTAGTCTTATTTCGACAAATGTTAAAGACGTGCTTCATTTTTACGTCGAGAATATTTCAATCCTACCTTAGTCTTATTTCGACAGGCTTTTTTGAGTTTGAATATCGTCGACAGGCAAATCAGAAAATAAGGAGTTGTGTCGCTTAATTTCAATAATGGGTGTTACAGGGTTGATAAGCGACATCATATAACGACCTCGTCAGGGGAACCTTTAATTATTCCCATGTTCTCTCTTGATATATATGCTTTATCACGAAAAACATAAATAACTACACTATCGGCTTCTTCATCAATTATCTGATTAAGGTCATTTTTAATTTTTAGTAAAGTAGCCTCAGTAATCTCTCCTTCAAATAGTGAATTTTGCACCCATGTAAGTTTGGTTCTGAGATAAGCTTTAACTTTATTTACTCTCTCAACATTAACGTCATAAGCTATGATAACATACAAGCTTACCACCAGATGATGAAAGGTTTGTATTCTTTAAATCCAAGTAGATGTTTTATGAGTTTGTAGCATTCAAGCCTTATC
>JAOAJI010000112.1 GCA_026414265.1 Microcaldota archaeon | reverse complement strand
ACCCCTGCTGCAACAATTTTTGCATTTACTTTACCATTAAAGTGTGCTGATAATAAGTTAAAGTGCATTCCATAATTCGATCCAGTTTCTTTAATAATTTCTAAAAGTTTTTGATATGCTTCTTCTAAATTTGCTTTTAGTCCGTGTTGTATCATAGCTCTTATTGCATTTCTTCTTGCAAACTCTGCAAACAAATAAGTTGGAAATAATGTGTCATCTAAATCGAAAAATATTGCTTCAATCGTTTTTTTATTTCGTGTTTTTGTTTTATTTTTCATAATATATCACTATATAGTGTTTATTGGTAATCCTTCATCACGGACCTGGAGGGATTCGAACCCCCAACCTTCCGGTCCGAAGCCGGCTGCGCTGTCCGTTGCGCCACAGGTCCTTTCTAGGATTACATATCACATATCAAAATACAAGGTTATTTGAGGTACTTGATAATTATATTCACTTTATCCTTAAGAGTACTTGAATCGATCTTCTTTTGCATTACCTCTTGAATCTGGAAAATTCCTGCTTGGTTGTCCATGTACACTATTATAT
>JAOAJI010000111.1:243-553 GCA_026414265.1 Microcaldota archaeon | reverse complement strand
ATGTTGAGTTACCTTTAATTTATCAAGGCATGAATGCGAAGGAACGTTTTCTGAAAAGTAAAGAAGCCCTCGAGGTTGTTGGGTTGGGCGGAAGGCTTGATCACAAGCCTAACCAGCTCTCTGGTGGTCAGCAGCAGAGGGTAGCTATTGCCAGAGCGTTGGCTAGCAATCCGCCAATGATTCTCGCAGATGAACCTACAGGAAATCTTGATACTAAATCAGGAATTGAGATTATGGGAGTTCTAAAGGAGTTACATAAGAAAGGTAATACAATTATATTAATTACCCATGACAACGATGTGGCAGCTCA
>JAOAJI010000111.1:0-233 GCA_026414265.1 Microcaldota archaeon | reverse complement strand
TAAGAATTCAGGATGGTAGAATCAAGGATGACTACATGAATTAATAAGGGAGGTGAAATTGATGGGTTTTTATCAGGCTTACAGAATGGCTATGAAAAGTATACTGAGCAATAAAATAAGATCACTGCTTACCATGTTGGGGGTTATAATAGGTGTGGCATCGGTAATAGCGGCGGTAGCGTTTGCGCAAGGTAGTACGAAGAGCATAACTGATAATATTCAGAGCCTGGGTA
>JAOAJI010000010.1 GCA_026414265.1 Microcaldota archaeon | reverse complement strand
CTTATTTTTCCATCTCCATATGTTTCCCTCAAAAATGATAGGAAATTTCTCTTCGTTTGTTCATCAAAATTGTTTTGTATCCACTGTAATATTTGCAAAGCCAGGTCAACTCTTTGTTGAACTACATGGCTGTGTCGATAAGCATTTCTATAACTTTGGAGCAAATATCTCACTTCCTGTAAAGAATCTATTCTACTTCTACCTTGTGGAACTGTCAGCTGAGGAACCTGTCTTCTTTGTGGTGTTTGATTCCTCACTGGCTGAGGCACAGAAGTTCCAGCACTTGGACGCGTAGCCTTATGAGACTCTTGAGTAGGAGGATTTACAACAACAGGTTCTTGACTGCCCATAAAAACACCTCTATTCACTAAGCTAACTGATTTGAAATTTATAAATTTTTGGATCACTAACTATTTTGACCTGAAGGATTAAGCATGTTCTTAGTGATAAAAATAGGTTGAATTTGAACTTCTTTTGTTGTTTTTTGTACTTCTGAATAGTTTTTTTCAACTCTAGTGTCTTGATGTAATATGACTACAGACGCGAATTGCTCTAAATTAAACATTGTCTCATTGATATTTTTCTTAATTATTTCAATAATTTTTTGTAAATCTAGCTCTATACTAGATTGGTCTTGAGATAGTTTTACTGCTTCTGTTATTTCTATTTCTTGGTTGTTTAATTTTACGTAGTATTTATTGTCTGCTTTTCTGTAAATTTCCAAATTCAATCTATGCTGAGATACATCAACCAATTCTAAGTTGATCTGTGCTTGAGATGAATAACCTCGAATATGAATGGATGATAAACCAGGACTGACTTCTTTGGACGATATATTAACGATTTCACTGACTCTATTTCTCTCTAGTTCGCTTCTATGAATTGTTATATCAATCAAATCATTACCTGAAGAATCCTTTATACTGGACGAATCAGCTCTCAACTTGATCACTCTGCTTGGAGAATTTCTGTCATATAAAACCATTTCTTTTGTTGATTCATCTAAGCGCAAAAAACAATAAACTGTTGAATCTTCAGCTATGAACAAAGGCACGCCTTTGGTCAACTCATCTTTCTTAATTCTAAACGAAAGGTATTCCTTTGCAGCTTGAGCCATTAATTGGAAATTACCATGACCTAATACCATACTCAAAATTTTTGTTAGAGTTGGCATGTCTATCTCATACGAATTTGTCACTTTATTGTAAATCAAAGACTTTGGAATTTTATAAGTTATATCTCTAATCAATTCACCATTTTTATATATTAATAATTCATATGGATAGTCGTTATTGTCTGTATTTTGGTTTTTTTGAATTGAAATTAAATAATCGTCGTTATTGATTCTGATTAATATTCCTGGTAAAGGTTTTCCTTCTACATAAGAACAATACCCAAATATATTTCCTATTTTATCAGGATCTAGACTTCTACCGTACTCAAACCAATAGTAAGGCTCGTTCCTTGGGCCAATTTTTTGAGATGAGACAGGTACTTGATTCAAAATTATTTCTCTGTCATTTAAGGAAACATCAGGCTTAACTTCAGAAACTTTTTGTTCATAGACTACACGATGATTACTTGGATCTACTTGCTGTGCTAAAGCTGATGGTAATGCTCCTGAGTACGTAATTGAACCATTTACAGAAAAGTTTCCAATGAAGTTTCTGAACCTTTGGCCATTACTAAGAATAGCCAAAATTTCATCAGGTTTCTTAGAAAATAGTAAACTTAATGGCAAATCAGAAGTATCGAAAACTCTTTGCATGAACCGACTAAGATCAGAGTTTACCTGTAAATTACCTTGATCATCTATGCTTAAATTAAACGCCCTATCTATCATCGAAGAGATTCTAGAACGTATTACAGTATATGATAGCTCTGTTATCTGCTCCAAATTTGTCAAAGCAGTTTTCTTTGTTTCATCAGACATTGTCGTATCTTCGTTAATCTTTCTAATTACTTCTTGTCTCTTAGCTGATAATTCCTGAAGCTTTTGAGCTAATTCATCCTGAATCCGTTTTCCTAAAGCGACTATTGCAGAGCCTAATATACCTAATTGTTGATTTATACCGCTTGAAACAAACGATCGATGACCAAAAACTAATCTAGTAATTCTATCATCTTCTGACTCATGTACATTAAATCTCCAATAGGAATTCCTCGGAGAGTTGTTCAGTTCAGGCACGAAAGATACACTGTCAGAGCTTAATTCAGAGTTGATATAATCGAGGAACCTAGAGAAACCTCTGTATCTCTGATCGAATACAGACACAAACAAAATTTCACGTAATAAAGATTTTTTTGATTGCTCTGAATCAGCTTTGAACTCTGAATTGAACATCTTTTTGTAAAATTCAGATAAAATTTGATAAATCAAGTCCTGTATAGGCTTGGCTAATTTGCTCAATTCTTGATAAATCTTTTCTACTTGTTTATCCAATTCCTTTACAGCCCTAAAAGTCCTGGTGTTAGTTAATGAAATCGAATTAACTTGAAAAGACGCTAGTGAAACTTGAACTATTGCGTTTGAATCACCGTAATCTCTCCTAAAAAAAGACAGTTGTCTATTGTCTATGTTGTTTGAATTAGTTATCAAAGAACGATCAACAGCACTCACAAGATTAAATAAAATAGTTTGTCCAAAAGTAACATCAGATTCTCCTCTAATACTTGAAATCAGCTGAGACGATAGGCTCCTTAATCTGTCTCTGTTTTGTGTTATTGACACAATTTCTGAAGAAATTCTATCGACTTCTGATGTTATCATACTCTCGTAAGCAGATATAGATAATCCTATTTTCCTAGCATAAACGACAGCTCTGTTGAAGTTTCTGCCACTAAATAATCCGGTAAAAAAATCTGCGATTTGGGAATTTAAACTATCATCTCTAACGTTTCTAAATTTTAGCACCCTTACATCGTTGAACAAGTAAACTACTGCTGAAGCCATTAAATAGATGCTGTCAAAGTCGTCTCTTCTTATGCTGTATTTCCCAGAAACTGCTTTTATAAACTTAGCTATGTTTTCAAGAACCTCGTTGTTCAATCTTAATTCGTTTTTCATGTACTCCAATATAGCCAGTGCATGCGTAGCTCTTTGCTTTACAAGTTCACTGGAGCTTTTAAGTAATTCATTAATTAGTGATAATATTTGTTGAAATGCCTGGCTTGACTGCTCAACTGGTCTAGGAACAGTAGATAACTCTCTTCGTCTTTTTGAGGTTGTGTGAGTGTCTGAAAATCTTTCAGGCATATATTCATTTTCACATTAACGATTAAATTTGTGAGGCCTAATTACATTACATCCTAACTATTCTGGCTCTTTGTTACTTGTTGATTTGGGATCAGATTAGGAGGATTGTTTTGCTCCATTACTCTCCACGAGGCTGTATGTGTTGTTTCTTCGTATTTTATATTTGAGGGATTAAGGAAATCGTTATAAGATGTAAATCTTTGATGAATTTGTTGATTAGTAAGATTTTGAATTTTAACTGACTCAGTATTTAATATCAACTGATAAGCTTCTATTTTAAATAAGAAGTTACCTTCTTGATCAGTTATTCTTGATAGACTATCACGGATTTGATTTATTTCCTCATATGATAAACGTCTTTTAGAACAACTTATAGAAACTGTCAACTTACCTAGTTGATCTTTAGTGATAGTTAGATCTATAGGAATTACATTGTTATCATTTATGGGAAATTCCAAAGAAATAGTTATCTTAGCCTCACCACTAGGTTTATCCAAAAGTGATTTGAAAGGTATAATTACCTGTTGATTGTTTGATTGATTCTGTCTAAATGTTAGGTCTGCTATACTTACAACCTGAACAGCATATCCTGATTCAACTGAAAAGCCAGAAGAAGATGGTCGACTAGAAGAACGATCTCTTGAGCTTTGAGGATTAATTTCAAAATTCACGAAAAACTGCGGTGTATTACTGTTGCGTAAATCATTAGCATCCATTCTTGTAAGATCAGGTAAATAAGTATTTATTTCTTGTGAAGCTAAATCTGATAAAATTTTGTGGAAATTTTCTGCTAGTTTTTGTACTGTTAGTCCTTGTACTCTATCTGGAGGATTATTTATCATATTTTGTAACTCTCCTAATTTTTGTTTTAAACTGTTTTGATTAATTTCCAATCCAGGAGGCAAACTAATACTTAATTCGTAACTCCCATTTTGACTTTTCCTGGCGATGAGAGTAATCACATGACGATGATTATCTTTTTTTAATGTAAACGAAATTCTGAGCTCTTGGTTTTGATTTAGAACTTCACTCACTCTCTGAGTGAGTAATGTAGGTACTTGTGACCTATCACTATCTCGCTGGTTTCGTACTGGGGTTGTTGATTGATTCAATAACGATTGTAATGTATTCCTCAGTGTATCAACTCTTTGCTTTATATTAGACCTTGAATAATCTTTTATACAACTATTTCCTAATTTTTCAATAAAGTCTAATGTGTTCCTTATCAGATGATGAGCATTAAGAGATAATGTTAGCATTAAATCAGAAGTAAAGGCACCACTTATCTGTTGGTTTGGATTGTTTTTATCGTTGGATGACCTCAAAATTTGTTCTACTGTCTCAAGAAGTTTGTAAATTAGATCAACCACCGAAGGGCCTAATGACTTAAATTCTATCCCTATGTTTCTATTATTCTGTTGTATTATCAACATTTCTCCATTATTTGTTCTATGATAACCGACAAAAGACACGTTTGATGTAGAAATGAGTTGAGCAATTTTTGTTATGTCATCATTATCATTTACTTTGATAATACCGCCGTTTAACACCACTTGTGATTCACGTGTAACGGTTGCTGGACGACGAGAGCTATCCGTTTGCGCTCCATCTGAAATACCTCCAGGTTGAGGTTGTTGGTTGCTAGGGGTTGCTCCAACCCTAACTGATGCACTTATTCGTGGAACTACTGACGAAAAATAGACATAATCCATAATCACCTTTCTCGCTGATTTAGGGTTATTTCTTGCATAATCTAGCGTGTTTTCGAGCTGCTTTAATCTATTCTCAATTCTAAATAATTCTAGAAAACCATCAAAATTATTGTTGCCTGCCTTATCTTCACTTCCTTGATTAAGCCCTGGAGAAAGTAAGCTTCTATTCCTTGTTACAGCATTTTTAAAATTATTAGGCACTGAAATAGAATCTAAATTCATTTGAACTCCAGAAAGTTCAAGTACTGCCACTACTCTCGCTACGGTGTGAACCATAACATTTAAGAACGGCTGCTTGTTGTTACCTAGTCCATTAATAGTATCTTTATTATTTTTATTATTGAGAATGTTGCTCAACATGTTTAGTACTTGCCAAGCATTCTTCTTAATTCCACTTAGATTCTCTGGTCGCCCAAGACTACCTTTAATTTTTTCGATCAATGAAATAACACTGTCTAAAGATAATTCATTTTGGTGGCTATCAGGTACTTGAGTTCTTCTGTTACCTGAAGAAGAAATAGGAGGCGCTTGTGCTTCAACCATAAAAGATCACAAAAAGAATGTCGTCTTTAACTTTTTAAAATTTTACTTTTTCGCAGCTTCTTTGACAAAAATCATAAATAAAGGATTAGGTTTTTCGAGCTTTGAAGAAAGCTCTGGATGGGCTTGTGTTGCTATTCCGAACTGATTTTTCCATTCGACTATTTCAACGATTTTGTTGTTGAATGATGTTCCGGAAATTACTAATCCTTTCTCTTCAAGAAGTTTCACGTACTCAGGATTGACCTCGTATCTGTGCCTGTGCCTTTCAACGATTTTTTCTGACTGGTAAGCAGAATATGCAATCGTATCCTTCTTGATCAGACATTCATAATTACCTAATCGCATCGTACCGCCTTTGTAAATGATGTCTCTTTGCTCAGGTAATAAACAGATAACAGGATGTTTAGTATCTTTGTCAAATTCAGTGCTGTTAGCGTCTTCGAGGTTACACACGTTTCTTGCATATTCCACGACCATTAATTGCAGGCCCAGGCACAAACCAAGATAAGGAATTTTGTTCTCTCTGGCAAACTGAATGGCTTTGATTTTACCTTCGATGCCTCTTTTACCGAAGCCACCAGGTACTAAAATACCTTCAAAGTTTTTTAAAGTATTTACATCGATTTTACCTTCTTCGATGTCAGTACTCTCAATCATTTTGAGGTTAGTCTTTATTCCAGTGTGTGCCAAAACATGGTTAAAAGCTTCAAAAATGCTGACATAAGCGTCTTTGATCTTAGTGTACTTCCCGACCATTGCGATGTTAACAGTTTTAACAGGATTCTTGATTCTTTCAACCAATTTTTTCCAGTTATCAAGATTTGCATCTGTTTTCCTCAAGTCAAGTTTTTGAGCTATCCTTTCAATGAAACTCTGTTTTTGTAGTACTATAGGGAGTTCATAGATTGTTTGTAAGTCATAATCGTCGAATATGTCTTCGTCATCAACGTTGCAAAACAAAGATATTTTTTGTCTTGCGTCCCTTTCTAATGGCTTTGAGGACCTACATAATATTATAGAGGGATTTATTCCAAGGGAATTTATAAGTCTATTGGCATGCTGTGTTGGTTTAGTTTTTTGTTCGCCGTTAATTTCAGGAACAAAAGTAAGTTGAACAAAAACAGTTTTTTCTTTAAGCGAGAGTTGTCTCATAGCTTCTAAGAAGTAACCATTTTCTATGTCTCCTACAGTTCCACCAACTTCAATGACTACTACATCTGCTTTTTCTGATTCTGCGAGATTCTTGATCCATTCTTGGATTTCCCTAGTAACATGAGGAACGAATTGTACGTCGTTTCCTAGGTATTCGCCTTTTCTTTCTTTTGTAATCACTTTTTGGAAGATTTTACCTCCTGTTATAGAGCAATCCCCTTTCAATGAAATATTTAAATATCTTTCATAAGTTCCAAAATCCATGTCACACTCTGTACCATCTTCAAGAACAAACACCTCTCCGTGTCTAAAAGGGTTCATAGTACCGCAGTCTACGTTTAGATAGCCGTCAAATTTAATCGGTAAAACTTTGTATCCTAATGAGCTTATTAATTTCGAGATTGAAGCAGTTACAACGCCTTTACCTAAACCAGACATTATAGAGCCTACTATTACAATGTATCTTGGCATATATTTTAGGAAGAAGTATATGATTATAATCATTACATAGCAAACATTATAAACGTTTATACATAAATTATCACTTATGCCCAACACACAAAAAAAACTTTCTAACAATTCAAAAAAAAGCTATAGACAGGCTAATTATGAATTACTTGTTAGATTAAAGAGCAACACTGTATTAGTTGATGAAAATGAAAGAAAACAATTGATGGAAGAGCTATACAACTTGAATTACAAATTAATATCAACAGTTATATCACAACAGAGTTTAAGAGGGAGCATTCTTAGTTATGAGGACCTATACTCTGTTGCCTATTTAGTGTTAGAACGTTGTGTAAAAAATTTTGATGTAACAAAAGGATTAAGTTTCTCTACCTATTTTGTTGAAGCCATGAAAAAAGCATTCAAAAGAGAAATTGACGAAAAAAAACTTAATATAGGTCTTGCACAGAATTCGCGTGAAAAGTTTTGTGCAGCAGAGAATAAATTAAAAATGAACAATTTAGATGAATCGACTGAAAACCTTGTAAAAGAAAGTGGCTTGTCAGAAAGAGAAGTGGAAGCACTTTTAAGGGCAGAAAGAATTCAAAAGGCTTATTCCATATTTGATTCAGTAATTTCGAATTCAACAGATGATGATATGCGAATAGTAGACAACTTACTTCCTGATGAAAGCCAAAACGTTGAAAGGATAGTTATGAAAAATTTAACTGTTGAGTATGTTATAAAATTGATTGAGATTCTTGAAAAAGAAAATCCCAAACAAGCATTGATAATAAGATTGTATTTCGGCCTGAACGAAGAAGAAAAAAAGTATACATATCAAGAAATCGCTTCTTTATTAAATATATCAAGACAAAGAGTAGAACAAATTCTTAAACAAGGACTAAATCAATTAAGAAATATTGCCAGGGCTAATGATCTTCACGATATCCTCTAAGCTAATCTCTGAACTCTCTGATTTGGTGATTCCTGAATCCTTTGAGCGATCAACCCCTGACTCATACCTTCAGGCCTATTAATAGGGTTCCCGTTTTGATCTAAGTACTTATTTTTGATAGCCAAGTATCGACGATCAGAAGCAAAACTTTGTCTTACTCCCATAGTATATTCACTATATTGGCTGAATATTCTCTGAAGTTCAAGATAATCATTTTTTATTACTTCTAAAGCATATTGCCTATTTGGTACATTAGGATTACTAAAATATCTGGCTCTTGCTGCCATTTCTGCAAGAAGTATTCTGGCAATGCTGTCTCTCCTGAGATGCTGCAAGCCAAGCTTATCCAAAGCATTCTTGGCGTCATGATGAAATTTAGTGAGATCACCCGCCACTAGGGATTCTGGTGTTGGAGGTCTCAAACCTTGGGCAGTAGCTGAACCAAAGAGGTTATTGTCGATATTGAAATATTCTGGCCTCCTTTTTAATTCAACTAATTTCCCTGCTACTCTTCTTCTTAGAGAAGTGAAGTGCTCTTCATCAGCTTTAATGTAATAGTATTGTGACTTCTGAAACCTTGCAAAGCCAAGTATGGCAAGAAGCTTTTTCGAATCTTCGTCAAACCTAACAAAAAAACTTTGACCTATGGCACCAACATCAGTAACATCTAATCGCAAGAAACGATTCCCTGCTTTGTCTGTGATTATCATACTCGTTAACCTATCTCTCAAAGATGGTTCATCAGAAGGGATATACCCTGAACCTGGAGCTGGATATACATATGGATGATCGAAATCAGGGAGCTGAGAAAGTCTTTGTGTAATCTCGTGATACATACTTTGGGTCAATGGTATATATATGGTCTTTGTTTTCTCATCTTTGTTTCCTATTACCAGAGCACGCCTTCCAGCAGTATCACTTACTTTTAAGTCTTGCTCAGTCAAACTTTGAAAGTCTCTGAAAGCCTTTACAATGTGATCATTAACTTCCTGATAAAGTCTCTTTGAAAACTCATTTGATGGCATATTATCACCAATTATACTTTTAATTTGATCTTTATAAAGTTTATGCCTTCACCTTCAATATCTAGTTATGTGTTTACTTGAGTAAATTTATTGATAAAACAATAAAACACTCTATTCCTTAATTTTCAGATTAAAAAATCTTAGAATAAATAGCAAACCTAAGTAACTATTTTGTTATTACTCCTAACTGTTGACTGAGGCAGATGGCTCTGCATGCCTTGTGGTCGATTAATAGGATTGCCTAGAGAGTCAAGGTATCTTTCTCTTATTCTTTTATATGAAGGATCATTATGGAAATTCCTATTTCTAGAAAAAATAGAAGCGAGTAGATTGTAGTCACTTGCCAACTCATCCAATGCATTTGAAGCCATTTTTTTCTCTTCTTGGGAGGCATTCTGTCTTCTCATGAGCCTTGTAAAATATCTGGCTCTTGCTGCCATTTCCTCTAATAGCAAACGCGCATAGTTATCCCTTAAATAATAAGACATATGTTGTCGATTTAAGTTAGCCAATGCTAAGTTATGTAAACTCGAAAGCGTACCAGCAACCTCTTCTGCCTTAGCAGGTCTGATTTTGTCAAATGCCTCAACTGTACCAAAAAGATTGTTATCTAAATTGTAATATTCTGGCCTTCTTCTTGCGTCAAATAACATTCTAGCAACTTCTCTTCTGATGTTTCTATATTGTGTAGAGGCTGCACTCACAGTTATGCACGGTCCGTATTTCATAAAGTCATCATATCTAACCCCTAACAAGGCCAAAAAAGCTGCTGAATCATTACTTAATCGCATGAAGAAATCAGATTTTCTTATTCCCAAATCGGTAAAAGTTAATGTTAAGTAATATTGATTGTTACCACTTTGATCCTGGACAACTTTAAAAAAACTGTTTATTAAGTGATTTTCTGGGATGCTAAGTAAATTATTAAGTATATTACTATAAGGTGGAAGAAAATTAATTGGTCTTACTATTTGGATACCTCTTTTAATGCCTTGACGAATTTCATTCATTCTTGCTACATAACGATCATACATGTCCTTAGTTATAGGCACATGCAATTGATTAGTACTGTTGCTAATTGGTAAGTTTAAGCAGCGTCCTCCGACATCATACCTTCGTACATCTTTTAAATCTAGATTCTTCAATGAGCTTTGTAGTCTCTTCATCATCGCATCCTGAACAGCCATAACTAATTCATTTACCTCTCTCTCTTCCATAAGCTCTACTTCTATCATCTATATTTCACCTATATCAGTCTTTTTTCTTTATGTTAGACTAAATCACATCTTTTCTTTGTTCTTTCGAATGAAAAAGAGTAGTATAAAAATCGTTTATAAATTGTTTTCTACTATCTATAGACATAGGTGTCGCGTATGGGATATGGCTATGCTATAGGAAAATTGGGTAGATTGAACAGGATTTCGAAAAACGGCAAGTTTTTGTTACTTGCCATGGACCAAGGAATCGAACACGGACCTAAAGACTTCAATGACAAAAACATAGACCCAGACTGGGTTATACAATGGGCTGTTAAAGGCAATTTCACTGGAATGATATTGCAAAAAGGAGTAGCGTTAAAATACTGGGAAAACTATTCAGGTAAAGTACCGTTGATATTGAAACTCAATGGTAAAACGGACATTTTACCAAGGGAAGAAGCCTATTCTGCACCTTTGGCAACAGTTAAGGACGCAGTTGCACTAGGAGCAGATGCTATAGGTTATACTATTTATGTAGGTTCGCAATATGAAGCTCAAATGTTCCACGATTTTTCTTTGATAGAAGCAGAAGCAAGAGATTATGGAATTCCAACGATAATTTGGGCTTATCCTAGAGGAACCATGCCGAAAGAAGAAGAAAAAACTCTTAAATATGTTGGTTATGCCGCAAGAGTTGCGCTTGAATTAGGTGCTGACGTAGTAAAAGTAAACTACACTGGTTCAAAAGAAACTTTTAAAGAAGTCGTCAAGTATGCACAGAAAACAAGAGTGATTTCAGCAGGTGGATCTACAAAATCAGATGAAGAATTCTTTGCCATGGCCAAAGACATCATGGACGCTGGAGCTTGTGGGTTTGCGATAGGAAGGAACGTTTGGCAAAGAGACGATCCAATGCCATTCATAAAAAGATTAAGAAAGATCGTATGGCCAGAAGAAGACTAATTTATTCTTTTTAGTTTTGTGGTGATTTCTAGTGCTCGGCCAAACCTTCAAAGAGTTCATAGAAGGGATTCATCCAGATAAGGATGTCAAAAAGATTTTGTATTCATTACACGATTGTATTGTTAACATATCTTACGCATTTCCTGACAAGCTTGACACAAAAGCACTGAAAGAAAACAAATTTGGTGAGAGTACTAAAGAATTAGACAGTTGGTCAAATACATATTTCATTGAAAACATGAGAAACACGGAACTTGTAAAGATACTTTACTCTGAAGAAGAGGACGAACCTGTGCTGTTAAATGAAGATGGAAAATTTTACATGACATTAGACCCTTTAGACGGGTCATCTAACATCATCTCTAATAACCCTTTTGGGACTATAGTAAGTGTCTACGATAAGGAATTACCATGTAAGGGTAAATACGCTTTGTTTTCCATGTATGCATTGTATGGACCTATTACTACCTTAGTAATAGCGATTAAAGGCAAAACATCAGAATTTGTAAAAACGTGGAAACCAAAAGAAGAGTTCAGGCTTGTTAAGGACGAGCTGATACTTCCAGAGCCAGGAGAAGTTTTTGGTATTGGTGGAAATATAACTTCTTATGAACCGAAATTTTACGCTTTTGTAAAAAAACTAGCTAAGGAAAAAAAACTCAAACTAAGATATTGTGGTGCATTAGTTGGCGACTTTTCGCAAGTGCTCCACTACGGAGGATTATTTGCCTATCCTGCAATGATAGGTAAACCAGAAGGCAAATTGAGGTTATTTTTTGAAGCCATTCCAATGAGCATGATAATATCAAATGCAAAAGGAAAAGGAAGTAACGGTAGAATCGACATATTAGAAATAGAAGCAGATACTGTTTATGCTAAAACACCTTTCTACATAGGAAACAAATCTATAATAGACGAATTAGAAAATGTTCTAAAATAAAAAAGGATATTAATATTAGAAACATAAAATCATTGAAACCCATGGACAAAGATTTCTACGTTTGTGGAATTGATGAGGCAGGCAAGGGATGTGTAATAGGCCCTTTGGTAGTTTGCATCGCGGTTGTAGATAAATCATTATTGGATATCGTAGAAAAAGATGACAGAATAAAAGATTCAAAAGTATTAAGCAAGAAGTCAAGAATTGAAATAGCGAAAGAATACAAAAACAAAATTTTTTACAAAATTCAAAAAATTTTACCTGAAGAGATAGATAAGAATAATATAAATACTTTGGAATTAAAAGCAATCAAAAACTTATTGATTACTACAAAAAACAAATTTAATAAAAGGCACATAAAAGAAATTATTATTGATTCGCCGTTCAAAAATAATGATTTAATTTGTACAGAGTTAAGCAAAATAGTAGATACAAAAATTTCGTTAGAACACAAAGCTGACAGAAATTACAAGATTGTTTCTTTAGCTTCGATAATTGCAAAGGTTACAAGAGATCTAGAAATAAATAAAATAAAGAAAAAATTAAAGATAGATTTTGGTTCTGGTTATCCAAGTGACAAAAAAACTATCTTGGCTTTGAAAAAGTATGGTATAGAAAGATTCAACGGAAATGTCAGGAAGAAATGGCAAACAATCAAACACCTCAGTCAAAGGAGATTAGATGAATTTTAAAGACACTGTTGTATATCTAATCCTAGCGATTTTTATTTTAGCTATAGCTATTGCATTATTGTTATTAGCATCAAAAAATCCAAGCTATGGAGATAAAGTAAGTGTACCTAAAGCAAAAGGGTTCAGCAGGATTGAGATAACAAACTGGAATGCATACACTATACAAAAAAATACTACTATTGAAATAGAATTTAAATCAGCAGATGAATTACCTGTAAGAGTAGAGTTGTATGATAACGAAGAAAAGATATCGGTTAAGGTGATGCGAAACAGAGAGATTTGCAAAGTTATAGGCGTTGAAACTTATTACCTAGACAAAAAAGTTCATAAAAGTCAATATTCGCCTTATATAAGTGGAAATGATAAATTGAAAATGCTGATTAATATAGAAGGGAATAATTGCGATGGCATAACTGGCCAAGGTTATGTTTATTTAATCAATTTTCCGATAGAATTGCATGATAAGACCTACGTCATTGAAGAAGGCATAATAACAGGTTTTTTTAGCTAAAGTGGCACTTATGATTTGGTTAAAATTTCATTCTAGTAGATATGGATTAATTATGTCCATGTGCGACAAAGAGCTCGTGGACAAAAAAATTAGAGTCAGAGAAAATTTCTTTATTGATATGAGTTTACATAAGGGCTTCTATCAAGGGATACTGATCAATTCCTTTGAGGAATTTCAAAGAGAGATCTATGGTAAAAAGATATATTCAATTAACGCCTTTGGAAAAAACAGCATAGATTTTCTGATAAAAATCCAGATTCTTAAAGAAGAAAATGTAATTTTTTATGGCGAAAAAAAAGACGTACCTCACGCTCAAGTATACTATATTACATAAGTAAAATGTAAATCCATAAAAAATGTCGGAATGTTGAGTATAATTTTTGATTAGAAGCTCATGGGCCCGCCAGGAATCGAACCTGGGCTCTCCTGCGTGTAAGGCAGGCGTCTTAGCCATTAGACCACGGGCCCTCGTCAGGTAGTTAATTACGTAAAAGAAATGATAAGTTAAGTTATTTATTTTGAAACAATTTTTAATTTATCATTGTCAGCTTCTATTTGTATTGACTGACTATAACGAAGAAGCTCAAGAAAAACTCCATAAAAGTCAAATTCATCTGGGTCATTTACGATTATGTGAAAACCGCCATAAACACTTTTTACTTCTCCAGCAGAACCAACTAATAACCTTAGTTTCGTTTCTATGTATTGCTCATTTTTTGCAAGATTCCTTATAGACTTTTGGAACATGGCAAATTCTTCAGCAAGTTTAGTGTCTATTTCTCTTATCAAAGATATTACTTCTTGTCTTATCCAACTCGAAGAGATCTCTGATTTATCTGTTAACTTGAGCTGAACTTTATCAGCAATCTCTTCTGCTATGTGCTTTTGCAAACCTGCTCTTATCATTCCCCTGACAAGTTTAGCTCTAGAGAACTTTTCTCGAGTTCCGTCCTTTTTTATAACCTCAACTTTTAATCTGTGCATTTAACCATCACCTTAATTAAATTTTATCTACCAGCCATATAAGTACTGCAGATAAATAAGTAAGAATGCAAGAGAAACTGAAACTACAACAACAGGTAAACCATACCTAAACCACTCCATAAAAGTAATTTTCTTATAGCCTCTTTTTTCCATTAAACCTATTGCTATTATGTTAGCAGTACTGCCAATAATAGTTAGATTACCAAACAACGTAGATCCAAACAATAAAGACCACCACAAATAGTTTGAGCCAACAGGAGTTTCCAACAACTCTTTAACTAGAGGTATAAAGACAGCAACTGCTAGTACATTGTCCAATACAGCTGTTAAGAACCCTGAAATTAGCATTATTCCGCTCATGGCAAGTTCTTTTGAGGTACCAAAAATACTGACAAATTTGCTAGAAACTAGTTCCATAACACCAGACTCTTCAAGAGTACCAACTGAGGAGAACAGAAGCATAAAAAATAATAACGTCCACCAATCTACTTTCGATTCAACAAACGTTCTTGCGTTTTTACCTTCAATGAACAACACTATACCTGCAGCAAAAAGAGAAGTACCTAACAACATTGAATTTTTTTCCAAGCCAAGAAAGTTCTCTATTGGTGAATGGAAGACTAAAGAAAGGAAAACTGTTACGAAAAAAATTGCAGTATAACCTATTCTTTTATCGTATTGATGCACATCAACAAGATCTTCAGGCCTTAATGTGCTGTAATTGTTTGAAAACTCCTGTAGCTCCTTCCTGAATAACAAGTAACATGTGATTATAGTAGCTATTAGCACGATCAAAGAAACTATAGTTGCATGATAAAGAAAATCTAAAAAAGTTAGTTTAGCACTCAAAGCAATCATAACACCAACTGGATTACCTATGGCTGTTGCTGAGCTTCCAATGTTAGTTGCAAAAACTATCATCAACACAAAAGGCACAGGATTTACACGAAGTTTTGAAGTTATCAATAAAACTATAGATAGCATAAACAAGATGGAAGTGACTTCGTCAACAATCGCAGCAAAAAACGCAGCCATGAACATTAAAAGAACGTAAAGCCTTATCCCGCCTTTTCCTATAAGAATAATAAGTTTACTTATTAAGTACTCGAAGAATGCTACTTTTTCCAGATAACCAACAAAAATCATCATCCCTGCCAAAAAAAGTATGATGTTCAAAGAAGAAAACTCTATAAATTTCTCAATACTCAATAATCCAGAAGCTATTAAAATAGCGATACCAACAAGTGCAAAAGATAACCTAATTTCCCAGAAAAATACAGTACCTAGAACCAATGCAAAAAGTATTAATGTAGCAACTAATTGCTTCTCGTTCAAATTCAAGTATAGATAGGTGACCATTCCTATTAAAAGTAAGGTTAGAAGATATAACATGATAGTTTTGTGATTAAATTCAAAATCCGAGCCCATGGTTAACCAACCTAAGTCTTATGCAACAATCAATTCTTTTATTAATTTCTAATTTTTTATAACAATTTAATAAACCATACGTTACAATATTATTCTGTATGATGAAATGCGGGTTTACTGATAAGTGATGAAACCCTGGAGCGCTGAATAATTTTGAAAGTGGTTCTTATGAATAAAAATTTAAGTATGCTTTGTTCTTTGTCTCTGTCTCTCTTAGTTTACATGTTCTTTGTTGGAACTAATTTTTCAGAATTTAGAAAGAATGTAGAAGTTCAAGTTTTAAGTGAGGAAAGCATTCCTATAGAAAACGCGTATGTATATTTTACTTACCAGTTAAATTCCATAGACGGATACATAACGTCAAAAGCACTAGTGACAAACAACCTTGGTAGAGCAAATTACACGCTCTACAATAATGAATTCAACCCAAATAAAGTTGATACTAAATATACAGTTACTGTGGTATATGGGAATACCCAAAAAAAAGAAACCTTTGACGTTAACAAGACTATTTCCATTCAGACTATAAAATTACCAGTGTATTTGGTATCTGTTTATCTGATTGACGACAAAGGAAATCCTGCTAATGCTATTGTTGAATTTAACGGAATTAGATACCAAACTGATTCATATGGTATAGCAAGGCTTTATCTTCCTAGAGGTACTCAAACCATAACTATCCTTTATAAGAATCTTAAGAAAGAAGAAAAAATCGAAGTAGTTCAAAACGCAAGATACAGCTTTAGAGTATTCGAAAGGAAAGCAACTCTATACATTGTTGATTCTCAAGCAAATAAAATAGCAGGAATCATAGAATACGATGGAAAACAAATCATAGTTCCTGAATCTGGTAAAGAATTTGTATTTGGTGATGACAACAATCCAGCGGTTAAGGTTATTGTTGGAGATTATGAGAAAAAAGTCCATATAACTTTCCAACCGGAGGTAGACATTATAATCCCTGTTGACAGAGAAGCGCCAAATATCTCAGATACAAAGGTTGAATATGACAAGAACTCATCTAAAGTCAAAGTGTTTGCAAAAGTTAAAGACCAAGGAAAATATGCCTCAGGACTCTCTGAACTAACATTGTTTTACGAAACTGAAGAAAAAGAAGACAGCATAAACATGTACTTGCACTCCGAAAACGATATTTATCTTGGCATAGCAAGTATACCTGAAGGATCTAAGTTTTTCAGTTATAGGATTATAGCTAAAGATAAAGAAGATAATCAGGCATCAGCAAGTGGAAACATTAAACTAATTGACTTTGAAAATCAAGATTCAAATGAAACAAGCAACACTACTACGAACCAATCATCTCAAAAAGGCAGTGGCTCTGTTCCTGTACAAAGCCAGCAAAACATTATTTTCATCGTCATAGGCTTAATAATACTCGCTGTTGCGATATATATTATCTATACTAAAAGTAAAGCTAAAGAACAGACAAACTAATAATCAAATTAATAATCAAATATTTGATTTCTAATTAGGTTAGTTTGATGAGAATAATTGCAGATCTACATGTCCATTCCAAGTATTCCATGGCAACTAGTTCGAAGATGAACCCTTTAGAACTATCTGAATTCGCAAAAACCAAAGGCATTCAACTCATGGGAACTGGAGATATAACTCATCCAAAATATGTTGAAGAGTTAAAAAATGCGTTCAGCAAAGACGACGAACATTTAGGTTTATACAATGTCAATGGTATGAGATACTTGTTATGCGGAGAAGTAAGTAATGTTTACTTCGATAATAACGAATGCAAAAAAATACACCAATGTATAGCATTCAAAACCTTAGAAGAGCTAGAGCAATTTAATGACATAGTGGGGAAAAAAAACAATTTAAGCGCAGACGGAAGACCTACACTTTTTATGGGAGCAGATGAAACAGTAGAAATAGCAAAAAGCGTTTCACATAAAGCTTTCGTTTTTCCTGCACACATATGGACACCGTGGTTTTCTGTTTATGGTTCTAACAGCGGATATGATTCTATCAAAGACTGCTATAAAGACATGATGAAATATATAAAATGTGTCGAAACAGGATTATCTAGTGATCCTGCAATGAACTGGAGAATAAAAGAATTAGATAACATCAATCTGATATCTAATAGCGATTCACATTCGCCTGAAAAGATAGGAAGAGAAGCAAACATATTAGAGGTTAAAGAACTTACTTATGAAAACGTTATATGTGCCCTAGAAAATGTAGACCAAGAAGGAGCTAATAGGTTGTTAGAAACAATTGAATTCTATCCTGAAGAAGGTAAATACCACTACGATGGCCACAGAAACTGTAATGTTTCATTATCACCAGATGAATCAAAAAAACTCAAAAATATTTGCCCTGTATGCAGGAAAGAACTGACCATAGGAGTATTACATAGAGTAGAAGAACTGGCTGAAGAAACTAGGCCTTTGGGATTCATAAGAAAAAACCACATACCTTTTAGAAAGATAGTCCCTTTAAAACAAATACTGGCACAGTATTTGAATACAAATGAAAATTCGAAAAAAGTAACTAGTCTCTACAATGATTTGATTAACTTTTACAATAACGAAATAAATATCTTGATTAATGTAGATTATAATGAGCTAAGAAATAGATTTAATAGTAGGTTAGCAGACTACATAATTTCTGCTAGAATAGGAACTGTTAAGCTCATACCTGGATACGACGGTGTTTATGGAATAGTTAAAATAATTCCATCAGATGATGAAGATCTTAGAAATAATGACACTGAAAAAAAAGTTCGTAATAGTACTTCATCTGTAGTAATAGAAAAAAAAATTTATGAGTCTAAATATTCGTCTCTCAACGACTTTATGAACTAATGGAGTTGCTTGTTAAATTAGAAGCTAATTGCCTTAATCTTCTCAAATAAGATATTATCGTACTGTCTTAATATATCAGAATATCTTGGTTTAGGCACACTAGTATCACGAACTGTTTTGACAATGTATGGATGGATAGAAAAATGATCAACGGATATAGTAAATCCATAAGGCGCAAACAGCTCTAAATTACCGAACTGACGCTGATAATTCTTTAACAACGTGAAACCGTCAATCGATGTTATTGGCAATATAAATCTATCAATTTTAGAATGACGAAAAGCGAATTTTATGTGAACATTATTGACTTTAGTATCATAAGACAGCTCAAAACTTTTATCACTCAAAAAGTTGATACCTAACATTTCAATCTCTAATCTAACAAAAACCAATTCTTTTAATTTTTCATTTTTAGTAAAGTAGGAATAAAACATATAACAATTGTTTTTTTCGTCAAATCCTATACACTTGTTATTCAAATGGTCAAACGAGTAGTTTGTTATATTATTGTTTATTCTCATCTCCTGAAAATACCTTGTTTTAGTGGCAAAGGACATCTTTACCTCATACAACAACAAAGAATCTAATTTAGATAAGTCTGTGTTGATTAGTAGTATTTCGGTATCATTAGCCAAGCCTTCATGAATTAAGTTTTGAAGCATGCTAAAGGATTTGTTTAACGATTGAAAGCCTTCATAGCTACTCATAATTTAAATTAGATTTTGCTTAATTAATATGGTTATGGGATTAATACCAGAATCACAACACATAATAAGTGAACTAAAACTAAGGAAAATGAATTTTGTCGAAGATGGCTTAATCACAAAAAAATCGATTGTCAGATGGTTGTGCCTTGCTCTTGGATTGATCTCAGAAAAAGAATCAAGACAGCTCATCATAACTATGGTCGAAGCAGCATTAACATTATCCTTGGAAAAAAATTCTTTTACATCTAATGAACTGATTACCAAAATTAAGGAACTTGATAATCAAGCTAATGAAAAAGCTATCAGATATCACATATCACAGTTAAAAAAGTCTGGATTTCTGTATGAGAAGAACAGAGACTACTATTTAGGGAATCCATATTTAGGCAATACTGTAGAAGAAAGGCTCAAGAAATATTATCAAAAAGAACTGGAAGAATCATTTATCAACATTGAAAAGGCAATTAAAAAATTTAAGCTGGTAAAATAGCTTCATACACATGATGCCTATGGTAAAGACATATCAACGTGAATCTATAATAAAGCTTCCTGAAGCATTAAATGATGAGTACATACCAGAAGAAGTACTTTATAGAGACAACGAAATCAAAGAACTTACTGGAGGAATAAAAGCATTTGTTAATTACAATTTTTCTCAAAACTATTTTTTATATGGTAGCACAGGTGTTGGAAAAACACTGACAGCGAAAAAACTATGTCAAAAAGCAGACGATGAACAGATAAACATACAACATGTTTATATAAACTGCTGGGAGAACCATACGAGAATGAGCGCCCTTAACATAATAGCTGACAAACTTAAATTAGTAATGCCGAGAAGAGGAATAGCTGTTGATGAGCTTTATGAAAGGATAACTAGTTGTTTAGTTAATCAAAATAAAAAAATTTTAGTTGTATTAGACGAAGCTGACAGGATGATTTACTCCAAATATGCAAAAGATTCTCTGCTTTATGACTTAACAAGGATGAAAAAGAGCCATGTTATGGTCATATTAATATCTAACGACGAATCACTGCCTTATTATTTGGATCAAAGAATAAAAAGTAGCTTGGCACTTAAATTTTTAGAGTTTTCATCTTACACTGTTCAACAGCTCAAAGACATTCTCAAAGAAAGAGCGAAAATAGCTTTGCACATTAATACTTTTGATGATGAAGTAATTGGATTATGTGCAGCCATAGCGTCGAAGAGAGGCGATGCAAGGCTTGGGTTAGCTGTCTTACGCGAAGCAGCACTAATAGCTGAGAACGAAGAAAAGAAAAAGATCAGCATAGAAGACGTTTACAAAGCAAAAGAAAAACTATTTGAATTGAAAAAACGCAACTTTGACGAAATAGAGAAAAAAATTATTGAAACTATCAAAGTAGCTGAGAACAAGCAGATTACTTCTGGCGAACTATACAAGAAGCTCAATGAAATTAACGAAAGAACTTTGAGAAATAAGCTTGAAAACCTTGTAAACACAGGTGTTTTAACTAAAGAAGAAATTAAAATAAACAGAGGCAATTCGAGCCTGTTTAAACTAAACGAAAAAATGCTTTAATCTTTTTACTGGCTTAAATAAATGAATGTTAACTCTATTTGATTTGATACATCAACTATTTTATCTAATTTACAAAAACCAAATCTTTCAAATTGTATGACTTCGTTTAAAGATAACTCCTTAGAATACTTCTCCGTAAAGCCTTGGTGAACAACTAAACTTTCTTTGTTAAGTTGCGTCATTTCTTGATCAAAGAAGAGTTCTTTTGGCTCTGTTATTTTACATAAAAGATACTCTTCAGGCAAAGCAGAAACCCATTGTATTTTTTTGATCTTGGAACTATCTACTTTTGTGCTCATGCTTCTTAAAACTATCTCTTTTTCAGAAATTTTTTCAACCAATTGAACATTTGCTAGTTCTTTCAATCTGACAACATTGTTGTTGTCAAATAGATGCACATCACTTGAAGAAATAAAGACTTCGTTTGTCACGTTTATTCTTCTTGTGCCAAGAGCAGCATTAGTTGGATGTAGCGAAATGTCTATTGATTTTTTTTCCTCTGATAAGTTCTCAATTATTGCTTTTACAGGGTCCTTAACGAAATACAACCGCTTTGCTTTATCGTTAATAATTTTGTTATTTTCGTCCAAAATTCTTTGCATGTTAATTTTACTGTCGACCTTTGAGAAGCCAAAATATAAAACTACATTTTTTATGGCTTCTGGAAGAATCCCTCTTTTCCTTATCGCCTTTATCGTAGGTAGTCTAATATCATCCCATGAACTCACAATTTTGGAATTAATTAAAGAATTGATTATTCTTTTGCTCATAGGATATCCGTTAATTTCAAGTCTAGATATAGAAACGATTTCAGGCAAGTATTGACCAAGTCCATTTAAGATATATTTGTATGGTTCGTCTCTCAACTCGTATTCTTTAGACCGTATTGCATGTGTCACTTTATTAAATGTATCCATCAAAGGCGCTTCAAGATCATAAGTAGGCCAAACTATATGTTTGTCTTTTTGCCTGTAATGTTCATGATATATGATTCTTGCTAACATAGGATCACGCATAGCAGTGTTTTCGCTTTTCATGTTACCTACTAATCTTATACAATACTCGCCTTTCGAAAAATAATTTGATAACATCTTATCAAAAAGGTCAAGATTATCTTCAGTCGTTCTAAGTCTGCATTTGCATTCTAGTTTATTTTCTCTGTTTGTCTTTATTTGTTCCTGAGTACAAGAACAAACATAAGCAAGTTTTAGCTCGAAAAGTTTTCTAATTTGTGAGTATATGTAATCAAGATAGTCACTGGCAAAAAAAAGTTTGTTATATTTAATACCCAACCATTCTAAGTCCTCAAGGATGGCATCTACGTATTCTTGTGACTCTTTTTCTGGATTAGTGTCGTCAAACCTTACTACAAAATCGCCTTTGTAGATTTTAGCAGATTCAAAACCAAGAAACGCAGCCTTTGCATGCCCTATGTGCAAATAACCGTTAGGTTCAGGTGGAAACCTTGTAGTAATTTTAAAGCCTTGGCTGATAAATCGTTCTGCAAAAGGTAACTTTAACTTATCTTCTAAACTTTCTTCTTTAGGTTTTTGATAGAAAGAGTATCTTTTCAGTTCCTGCTGAATAAAGCCTTGCTCATAAGAATTGACTTTGTTGACTACCTCTAGAATTTTATTTTCTAGTTCCTTTACATTTGTCTTAAGCTCAGGCTTTTCTGCCAATACTTTGCCCAAAACTGCTTTTGGATTTGCTTTTCCATAGTCACTGGCATTCTTTAGCGCGTGTTTAAAGATTATTTGCTCTGTCTCGTTATCAAGCATCAAACTCACTCAAATTTACTTTTGTAAATGTTTAAGGCCTAAAGTAATAATCAGAAACATCTATTTTAGATACTTGAAGCTCTTCTTTAAGCTTACCTGTGATTATCAATTTTGCATTTTGCAATTCTGTTAAATTTTTTGAACCTGTTAAAAGCATGCAAGTTTTTATCTGCTCCAATATGTGGTCATATGTTTGTTGTAAAGAACCTGCAAACATACTTCTCAAAAAGAATTTTGCGATACTACAGTGCTGAGCACCAAGAGCAATAGATTTTGCACACTTAATACCATCATTTAAGCCTCCGCCTGCAATCAATTTTGCAAACTTCAAACGCCTCTTTGCAGTAGATATTAAAAATAATGTGTTGTTCCCCCAATTATCAAAACCCTCAACTTTGCTGCCTTTTCTCAGGTATTCTACCTTGCTCCAACTTGTTCCCAATGAACCGTTAACGTCAATGTAATCTACTTTAATATCGTCTAATTTTTGTGCAATAAATTCATTAATTCCTGCACCTGTTTCTTTAACAATTAATTTTAAACGCGTAGTTTTTCTTAAAATTTTAATACCTTCGATACATCCATTGAATTCGTTATCTCCTTCAGGTTGGACTATCTCTTGTAATGGATTCAAGTGTATCGCTATTCCTTCTACACGTAACTTATCACAAATGCTTAATATACTTGACAATCTTTCATCAAAACCTTTAGATGATGGAATCAACTGTGCCATACCTATGTTGGCAAACTTTGGAACCGTTTGAGCTATATCGCTTACATCAAAGGTGCTCAGCAATGAGCTGTTTTCCAAAACAGGTCTTATACTGCCTAAGCCTAAAGGAATTTGGTTTTTCTCAGCAAATTCAGCAAGTTTTTGATTAATCTGTTTAGAATACTCAGTACCTCCTGTCATCGAACCTACAATAATTGGTGATTTCACCTTTTTGCCAAAAAAACTGCATGTCAAATCGATGTCAGAGAGGTTTAGTTCAGGCAAAGAATTATGGAGAAAGATAACATCGTTAAAATAATCATGTGTAGTATAATCTACTTCGTTTTTCAAAGTTATATCAATGTGTGCGTCTTTTCTCTTTTTTATTTCCATGATATAGTTTAAATTCAAAAGCATTAAATAAAGATTCACTTTTTACTTTTTTATGGAAGATGAACCATCAATAACTAAAAACAAAGCTATGAATACAAAAAAACTTGTTTCTGTGATACTGCCTGCTTTAAACGAAGAGGAAGGAATAGGTGAAACAATCAAAGCTATACCCAAAGAAGAACTAGAAAACATGAATTATGAATATGAAGTCATTGTTGTTGATGGCAATTCAAAAGACAGAACAAGAGAGATAGCAGAATCTCTTGGAGCAAGAGTCATAATAGAAGAAAGAAAAGGATACGGACTTGCAATAAGAACTGGTTTCGATAGTGCTAGAGGTGATATCCTAATAGCTAGTGACGCAGACCATTCATATAAACTAGAAGACCTCCCAATATTACTAAAATACTTTGAAGACAACAACCTAGACTTTTTATCAACAAACAGATTTAAAAAAATGGAAAAAGATGCTATGTCTTTAAGAAACAAAATTGGTAATTGGATATTAACGTTTACTATGAACGTTTTATTTGGTACACCATTTAAGGACTCGCAAACAGGGGTTTACATGATCAATAAATATAGTTGGCATCTAATCAAACCTAAGATTACGAGAAATGATTGGTGTTTTCCACAAGAAATCAAAATCGAATCTCATTTAAATAATTTGAAATGCGGAGAACATGAAATTACATTTCATAAAAGAAAAGGAAAAGAGAAGCTAAACGCATGGGTAGATGGCACAATAATTTTCTTAGGTTTGTTTGAAAAAAAATTTCAAAAATTGTTTTTTAACCAATGAACATAGTTTATTATTGCATCTTTTATTTCTGTCTTAGGACTCCAACCGTGGCTCTTTATTTTTGATACGTCGAAAAGCATTTCGCTTACGTCTCCTTTTCAACCTATTGGTAAATTTGAAGTGTAATGAAATTTTGGTGAAACATTCAAAGTATTACAAACTATCTTTGCAATTTCATTAACTTCGATCTTCGTCTCAGAACCTATATTAAAAACTTCATAATCAAAGTTCAACTTGTAAATACAAAGTATTGCTCCTATGCAGTCTTTTATATACAGATATGATTTACTCTGCTTTCCATTACCAAGAATTTCTAAAACCTTATTATTAGCTTTCAACTTATTATAGAAATCAAAGATAACACCATGTGTGCTTCTTTCACCGATAATATTAGCCAATCTGAGAACAGCACACCTTAAACCATAAGTATTAAAATAAGAAGAGCAATAAGCTTCTCCGAAAACTTTACTTGCTCCATAATTACTCACTGGGTAAAGAGGATGCGTTTCAGGAGTCGGAATTTGTTTTGGTAAACCATAAACTGCAGACGTTGAAGCAAAAATAATTCTTTTAACATCTGCTATTCTACAGGCTTCAAGTAAATTAAAAGTACCATAAACATTATTTTCATAAACTTGTGTTGTTTTTTCTGCACTGGTTCTAACATTAGGATCAGCAGCAAAATGAAAAACAGTTTCACATGATATAAGAGTTTCTGACAATTTTTTGTCTCTAATGTCCATTAATATAAACTTGGCTTTTTTGTTGACATACTCCATTGAAGAACTACTTAGGTTATCTATTATTGTAACGTCATTTCCAAGAGAAATAAGAGAGTCAACCAAATGACTACCTATAAAACCAGCTCCACCAGTTACAACAATCATATTTTACACTTGCAAATATGAAACGTTAGACATAATGCTTTTAATTACAATAATTATAATTTATATATAAAATGCTGCAATGCCGTTGAGTTAGTTGTTATTAGGTGTAATGTATGGAAGATTACGGGATAGCGCTAGACTACCTCCCACATGGAAAAAGCGACGACAGACTAAAACAACCGATAGCCTATGTGTTGGGAACAAAAGAGTTCACTTTGCTCGAGGTAGTCATAAAAAGGAACGTTACCATTAACCCATATGAGAAACTTTATATTGGAAAAGACGTTCAAAAAAGAGATAAAGTTGAAAAAATTAAAGGCAGAGTAGATTACGAACACTTAACATCAAATGCTAAAGATTCGCTTCTGAGTGCTATAAAATTAGTGCTAAATGAAAGGAAAGAAGACGTTATCAACTTCTACAATAATACTAAACCTTTGAACATAAGAATGCATCAACTTGAACTTTTGTCAGGAATAGGGAAAAAACACTTAGAAGAATTTCTTACTGAAAGAGAAAATAGAAAATTTGACAGCATAGAAGATTTAAAGTCAAGACTACCAAATTTCCCAGATCCGATAAATTGTCTAGCACACAGAGTTCTTACTGAGCTGTCAGACAAGAACCAAAGGTATCACTTCTTTGTAAAACCGTTAAATCAGCTACCACCCAACTATAACCCATACTTCAATAAAAAAAGATAAAAATCACTAACTTGAAGTAGATAAGATGTTGTTCAAGCAAGAAAAGCATTTGTCTCAGGTTTTCCTCAAGGATAAAAACATATTAAAAAAGGAAGCAGAAACAATCAATCCTAAAAATAAAGTAGTAATGGAGATTGGTGGTGGTTTAGGAAATCTGAGTGAAGAGTTGCTTAAACTAAGGCCTAAGAAATTAATAATCGTTGAAATTGATAAAAACTTAGCATGGTCATTAGAACAAAAATTTAGGAATAACAGAGATGTGATAGTGATCAATTGCGACTTTCTTGAACTTAATGAACCGGAAATAATGAAAACCAAATTTGACATAATATGCGGTAACGTACCGTATCACGTAAGCTCTGATATCATTTTTAAGTTACTGGACTTTAATTTCAAAATAGCTTATTTGCTTCTACAGAAAGAATTTGTTGAAAGAATAGTCGACGAATTTGAATACGGAATTTATTCTAGACTGAATATAATGACTAATTATTATTTTGAATGCAAAAAAAGCATGCTAGTAAATAGAACTGCTTTTGCACCTGTGCCAAAAGTAGATTCACAGCTTTTAATTTTGGAAAAAAGGAATGTCAAGAGAAACGTAGAGTTTGAAAATTTTGTCAGAATACTGTTTACTCATAAAAAGAAAACTCTAAGAAATTCTGTTATCGACTCATACAAAGAATTTAAGTTTGAAGACAAAGAGTCTGCAAAATCATTCGTAGAAACGCTAGAATTCAAAGATGAAAGAGTCTTTAACATGAACATTGCGAAATTAATCATAACGTTTAAACAATTTAAAGAAAAAGATAAATTGTAATTGTAAATGTAAAGTTTATTAATCTAAGAGTTGGTATTAGATTGAAACTTATGCGTTACGAGTTCATTCAAGAACTGATTAACAATATAGACAACGTATCTTGGGAAAAGATTATTGATTTAGGAAATGCATTAGAATTCAAAATCAAGAGTGATGAACAACAACTTCTGCAACTAAAGAAAGAATTAAATGCAACTAAAATTATCTTATCCGAGAGACTTAAATATTCAACCAATACAGGAAATTTTGAACCAAAACTTATGATGGACATACTAAGCTTAATAGAAAAAACAGAAGCACTTTCAACACAATACAATGTAGATTTACAGCATTTTCAACTATATTTGAGATTGGTTCTTGAAAAACTCAAAAGAGAAAAATTAGTAGTTAAAAGATTTCCTGATCAAAAAGGATTTGACAATAAAAAACCTGAACTCGAAAGCCTGGATCCAAAATAATTAGTAATTATTTCGTATATCTTATATCTTGATATTTATATTTAGAAGATTTGAATGGGTGAATAAATTGTTTACACAAAAAATAATTGCACAGATTTTGTTTGACAACTTTGCGAGGCAAGAAAATCCTTTGGATGCAAACATAAACCTGATAGGAATCACGTTGGAAGGTAAAAGGATTGTACCAGACATTAGATACTTCTCTCAGCTTGAGCCTGTGTTGTTAGAATACGATAAACTCCACGAAACAATGAATACGGCCTACTTTATGTATAGAGATATTTACCAGAAAAACGAGCTAAGATACGACATAACTGTCATACCATTTGCAAAAATTGGAATAGAGTACAATAAGACTCTTGGACATTATCATCCTGTTGCAACTAATGGATTGAGTTATCCTGAAGTTTATCAAGTAATTTACGGAAGCGCAACTTACGTATTACAAAGAAAGGATTACGAAACAAATAAAGTAACTGATGTTAAGATAATAGAAGCCAATGAAGGAGACATAGTTGTAATCATGCCTAATTACGGCCATGTAACAGTTAATAAAAAAACAGACTTGTTAATAATGTCTAATATCGTGTACTGTAATTTTAACTCAGACTATTCGGATTTTGTTAAGAAAAAAGGTGCAATCTTTTACATAACAAAAGATGGAATAATAAAAAATAATAACTACGAAGAAAATGTAGAATATTCTGTAGTTAAAGCTAAAGACTACAATAAGCATTTCGTGAGAAATTGCTTTGGCAAAGAAAAGGACATATTAGCAACTTTAATTTACAATCATGAACAACTAGCCTTTTTAAAAAACCCTACTTTGCTAAAAAATCATGTTACAGCAAAAAATTAATGGTTGCTTGTTCTTATTATAAATAATTAATCAACCACGTGATAAAAGTAGTGTTAATATATGATAGATAAGAATAGATTAGATTTAGTAAAAAATTTTGGCTTAATTATCTTAATAATAATAGTTAGTTTCTTAGCTTATGACCTAGAAAAACAAGGTGAAAAAGAATTTGAGGCTCTTGGTTACTTTGGAATACTTGTTGTAGGATTTCTAAGTTCTGTAGTAGTCTTTTTACCTGCACCGGCAACAGCAATACTGTTATTTCTTATTATTAATGCGCAAGATAAATTTATTGCAACATTATCAGCAGCCCTAGGTAGCACACTAGGGGAACTTACAGGATATGTTTTTGGTAACTCTACAAGAGAAATAATAGTAAACATAAAGAAATCAAAAAACAATATAATTTCTTTTAGCTTCATGCAAGAGATATTAAAAAAATATTTTTCATTTATTCTATTCGTATTTGCATTTATACCCAACCCTTTTTTTGACTTTATCGGTACCGTTGCAGGCTATTACAAATACGATCTTAAAAAGTTCTTTGTAATTGTATTTATCGCAAAGATTCTTAGGTTCATTATTCTTACAGATGTAGTCAAATTGATATTCTAAGCATCCATTAATTATGTTAAATGTTTTTATTACAATCTTAACTATTGATAAGTATGAACTCTTCACAAACGATGTTCACTTTAATGTTATTGATAGTCTTATTTGTATCTGGTTGTAGCGGTAACACAAATCAAAATAAAATGAAAGTGATCAATGAAACTGAATTACAACAATACGGCTATCTGTTAGAAGGTAATAAAGATGCGAAAGTAAGGATATATGTTTTCAGCGATTATTTATGTCCTTATTGTGCAAAATTTGCAAATGAAACAAAAGATTTATTTGAAGAATATACAAAAGAAGGAAAGATAGCTGTTTACTATGTTGACTTTATAATACACAAAGACTCTATTCCTTTTGCCTTGGCTGCAAGATGCAGCGTAGAACAAAACAAACAAAAAGAATTTCATTATGAAATGTTTAAACAAATTGAAAATAGAATGAACAACAATCAAGCAATAAGCCAATCATTGATTGTAGACGTTGCTCAGAAATTAGGGATGGACTCTAAAAAACTTACAGACTGTGTCAACAGCAAAAAGTATTTAGATTCTCTTTACAACAGTACAATTATGTCAAAGAATTTAGGTTTACTTGGAACTCCTTCACTAGCAATTAATAACCAATTCGTCCTTACCACCTACGATAAAAGTACAATTAAAAACGAAATAGATAAGAGATTAACAAGATAGCTTTAACAAGATAGCTAAATTTTATTATCTTATTCTTGCAAACTCTACAGTAAATAAACGTCTTTGACAATCGAATCGTTTTGCTTGAAAGCAACCTTTTTACCTATCAGATTTAACTTTGACAAGTCTATAATAGTATCTGGACTTATATCTTGCTTGATTTCTTTTGTACTCAAAAACTTGTTTAGCAATTCTTTTTGTATAATAAAGTCTCTTTCTGCTACTCTCACAAAAACCTGATTGTTTTCCATCCAAATTTTTTCTATTCTACCAACTATAACATCTTCTCCTAAAACCTTGAGCTTTATTAATCTTGATAATGAATTCACATGAAATTCTGAGTTTTTGTAATAAGCACCCTCTACTCTGATTATGTCACCAACAATTATCTTTTCAAGACGTGATATCGCATCCCAAACAACTACTCTGCTAATAGTATTACCGAGAGCTAACCTAAAAGAACGCATTTTTTCTTCTTTACCGTTGCGCATATAATAGTATTCAGGTTCTATTTCAACAACAGTACCTTGAAGCAGATAGGTGTTTTTCTCAATAAGTATGTCTTCATCAGGGTTATACAACTTGGCTTTTTCCTTAATGGAGTAAGAAGAAGATTTCCCATACGTCAAAGAATTGCTGTAAACATACGTGTTTTTGAACTTAATCAAATCGCCTATGGAAAAATTTGATAAAACGTTTATTGCTTCGTTCCAGAAAACTAGCTTAAGTCTTTCTTCTTCATCCTCAAGTACAATTTCTCTTATTCTTAAGGCATTACCTTTCTTCATTACTATTTTTGTTGGCATGAAGTATTTCAATCTAGCAGAAAAAGTCACTGAATTAAGTTTCTCTCCTTTGCTCATCTTTTCTAATATTTCTTTTATCTTAAACTCTTTTTCATATTGGATCAAATTGTGCTCCTTTGCAAGCAGCTCTATTGCCATCTCTCTACTAATTAAGTAATTGAATTTCTTGAGAAGTTGAGATATCATCATCTCTGTTTGCTCACCAAACTTGGACTCAAGTAATCTAAGAAGTTCATTAATTTCATTTGGATTTTTTTCAGTCATCCAAGGCCTCTATTTCTTATTGCTGCAAAGAATTTTCTTTGTTTGTTATTAAAAACTTTTAGTTCACCAATATTAGTATTAAACTTTTTCTCACATTTTTTTAATATGTTCAATATTCATTTTATGCGATGGGCTCGTAGTCGAATGGTTAAGACGCCTGCCTCACACGCAGGAGAGTCCAGGTTCGATCCCTGGCGGGCCCATACAATCATAAAATGCTAAAAGTGAGATTATGCTAACAAAAGAATATTTGTATGAAATGTTTCAAAGAGATTGGGAAAAAAACTATAAATTAAATGTGTTAATTGACCACGGATTCAAAAGAAAAAAATGCAAATCATGTAAAAGACCTTTTTGGACTCTGGTTGAAGAAAGAGAATATTGCGAAGACGCTTCGTGCACAGGATATACATTCATTGGTAATTCTCCAGCAAAAAAGAAACTCGATTACGTTGAAACTTGGAAACTAATCGAAAAATACTTCGTAGATAACGGACATACAAGTATCAAGCCGTTTCCAACAGTTGCGAGATGGCGAGATGATCTGTACTTCAACATAGCAAGTATATGTAATTTTCAGCCATACGTTGTTAATGGTGAATTAGAGCCAGTTGCTAATCCATTGATAGTACCTCAAACAAGCATAAGGTTCGGAGACATTAGTAATGTAGGGGTTACAGGTAGGCACTACACCAATTTCGTTATGATAGGCCAACATGCTTTTAATAATGAAAAAACTGGTCTGTTCTATTGGAAAGAAGAAGCAATTTATCACGATATTAATTATCTTAAAGCTTTAGGCTTACCTTTAGAGGAAATCACTTTCAAAGAGGATTTCTGGCTCGGAGGCGGTAACTTTGGACCTAGCTTAGAATATTTCTGCAGGGGTTTGGAATTAGGCAACTGCGTCTTTCAAGAATTCAAAATACTAAATGACAATAATTCATACGAGCCACTAAAACTCAAAGTCATAGACATGGGAGCAGGATTAGCCAGGCTATGCTGGATTACTAACCCCATAGCAACCAGCTATGAACTTGTCATGCCATATGCCGTAAATTATCTCAAAAACGTATTTCAATTAAACGTTGAAGAAAAACTATTTCTCGAATACGCTAAACTAACTGGCAAGTTTAACGCAGAAGAAGACAATAGTCAACTAGATAAGAAAAGTATTGCAAAAAAATTAAACGTTGAAGAAGAAGTTTTAAGGAGAATGCTCGATCCTTTGTTTGCCTGCTATGCAATAGCAGATCATACGCAAACGTTGTTGTTTACTGTATCTGATGGGATGTTACCTTCTAATTCAGGAGGAGGATATAACTTAAGAATGCTATTGAGACGCTGTTTTGGCTTCGAACACGAATTTCAAGTAGAGATTGATTACTATAAGTTGATGAAAGAGCACGTCAAAACCTTGAAAACTCTGTTTCCATCGTTAACTTTTTTAGATGAAACTGTTGCAGACCTGATCTATGAAGAAAAAAAGAAATTTAATAAAACCAAGGAAGTAGGAAGAAACAAATTGGTTCAAATATTAAAAACTAAAAAAAATATAGGAATAGAAGAACTCAAAGTTCTTTATCAAAGTTATGGGATTCCTGCTGAGATAGTCCAAGAAGAGGCAAATAAACTAAATATCTCAGATATAAAAGTGCCTCAAAATTTCTATAGCATCATTAAGGAAAAAGAAGAAGTCAAAGAAGTTTCAAAAAGAACACTTCAAAAAGATTATCCTAAAACTGTTCAAATGTGCTATGATGATGTGTACGAACACACTGCAACAGTTATAGGAATTGAAAACGAATTAATAATTCTTGACAAAAGTGCATTCTATCCTGAAGGCGGAGGACAAGTAGGAGATACTGGGTTTATAAATGACGTTGAAATCATCGACACCAAAAAAGAAAACGGGATTATCTATCACGTAGCTAAAAACAAAGAACAAGCAAGAACACTAAAAATTAATCAACATGTTTTGGTTAAAATAAACAAAGAAAGAAGACTACGAATAATGAAAAACCACACTGGAGCTCATCTATTGCATGCTGCAGCAGTTAGGGTCTTAGGTCAACACGTGTGGCAATACGGTGCACACAAAGACGAAAATAAAGCACATCTTGATCTTACACATTATAAAAAGATTACACAAGAAGAACTCAAAAAAATTGAATATTTAGTAAATACCTGGATAGTTCAAAACCTTAAAGTAACCAAAACAGTAATGAAAAGAAACGAAGCAGAAGAAAAATACGGGATGACATTATATCAAGGTGGTTATATCCCAGGAAAAGAACTAAGAATAGTAAAAATTGAAAGTATCGATGAAATTGACGTAGAAGCGTGTGGAGGAACTCATGTAAATTCAACAGGAGAGATTGGATTCTTTAAAATTATCAGAAGAGAAACAGTTCAAGACAACCTTGAAAGAATAGTTTTTGCCTGCGGAATTGCTGCTTTGGAATTTGCACAAAAACAAGAAGCTTTGCTAAAAGAAAGCGCGACTGTATTCAGTGTAGAAGATGAAAGATTGCCAATTACATGCAACAGGTTCTTTAATGAATGGAAACAAAAAGACAAGCAAATTGAATTACTGTTAGATTACGTGACTCAAAAAATTGAACAAGAAAATAATAAATCAGTTTTTGAATTTCGAGATTTTGATAAGGAACTCTTGCAAAAAATAGCTGGTAAACTAATTAAAAAAGATGTAACGTGTATACTAACGAATAATAAAATCTATTTTGCAGTAGACAAAGATAATAAAGCAGAATCTATTTTGCATCAATTACTGAAAACTAAAAAACTAGATATTACGCTAATAAAAGGTAAAGGAAAAATAGCCTATTTCGAACATATATAGAATTAATACTTTTCGGCAGATCATAAAAAAAGGTGATACGAAGAATTCAAGTTGTGATAAATCCGTTTATGTTGCCTGTTGCAATATTGCCGCATGAATCATTAACTTTTAAATAATACCTTATCTGAACACCTTGATTTGGATTGGTCAATATCACTCTCTGATAGTTGTAATTTAACTGCATCGGATTTAACGGCTCGTAAGGATATTCTATAAATGTGCCTGTACCGTTGTCCAAATAAAACTGGAATCCTGAAATATAATCATTATCTGTTACTGTTGTATTCAATGTTACGTATGTATTACTGTTGGTACCAGAATAATCAAAAGTAGGAATGTTAGTTGAGTGTACACAATAATAAGAAGTCGTAAGATTACCATCTTTAATTGTTTGATTGCCACAAGAATCATTAACATAAACCCTGAATCTTATAAATGAACCTACTGTAGAATTGATTTGCTTTACTTTTGAAAAAGTATAATTGACTATTCCTGTACCGTAAAGAGCAGGGTTGTTCTCAAATACAACGTAAGTATCGTTTGTATATTCACCTACACCATTGTCAAAAGCAAATATTATTGATTTGATATAGTCACTATCAGATACGTTTATAGAGAAATTTATATTAGTGCCTGCTCCTGTTGAATTATAATGCCAGTTACTGAAAGTTGTGTTGAACGAACAATTACCTGTACAATTATAGTGCTTAACTGCAATGCCACCGTAATCTGTCACTATTCTAACTAACCTTTGTTCTCCAACGTAAGAATTTATACCTGTGATGTTAAAAGTTATTGTTTCATAAGGCTTCCAACCTGAACTTAAATTGTGGTTAATTATCATATTCCTCTCAAAAATTAAGAGCTTTGATTTATCTATAACTTCACTACCTCTGTTCAATGCCTTAACTTGAATCGTATAATTTCTACATAAAAAAGTGGGAAAAACAGTTATGTTGGTGATATTAATCCTGTTGTGCTGGATATAATATGCGTCAATCAACACCTTCTCTCTTTGTGACTCTAGCTCTTTTGCCTTGATGAAATCTACTCCAACATAGTAAACTCCAACCATTGATACTAATATTAAGATTATAGCAAGAAATCCTAAAATAATTGCAAATCCCATTCAAATCACTTTAAGGGCATGTATTATCTGTAGTGTAATATGCTATTGTCAAAGATGGTACGTAATTGCCTTCTGCAGAACTAACTGACAAAGCATTCGTTGTTGATGCTGTTGGGGACATAAAAGGTATTTTTATACCTAACCCGAACCATCCGTTCAATAAATGATATCGCTTAAAGTCATGGACAAAGTTTGGATGTGTTAAATTCAGCACTTTTAAACCTCGTGTAGTACACGTAGAGAAGATCCCATATGAAACTCCACTAACCGCATCATCGTAGATAGACATGTTTGATGATACATCAGGATCAGAACTAAAGTCCTTAATTTCACAGTAGGAGAGATAGTTTGTCGCACCTGTAACATTGATAGTCAAATTCGCACTTAACACATTTTCAATTCTATTTGATATAATATATGTTGGAAACTTCATAAATATGACAGATGAATCCCCTCCATATGAAGTATAAGAGCTGTTTGCACGCAGATTACTTGACAAGTTATTAAAAAAGAACGCAGTACCATTAGAATGAACATGGCCATCATTACCTACGCTCATGTTAGTATCTAAACTTGAAACACAAATAATTTTACCTGAGCAAGTTGTAAGGAATTGCCCTTCAGTACTCCATGTACTATTCCCACAATCATCCATGACCTTTAATCTAAATCTTATCCAAGAGCCGCAGCTCCTATTAACGTTAAATACATAAGATATAATCATTTGGTTTTGTAAAATATCATTTTTGCTATCACGTAGTAAGTAAGTTCCTGTTCCGTTATCCAAATATAGTTCATAAGAATCTATGCCATCTAAGTCACTCAAATTGATTAAAAGATTCACACTGCTACCATTTGCTGTAGAATTCCAGAACCAATCACTAAAAAGAGAGGGATTCTTACACGCAGGCAATGTGATATTGCAGTTGTTGTTAGTAGTATTATATTCTACAATAAGCCTCGGTGACCAAGAGTAACCTGATTCAGAAGAATTAAATCCATAAATAGCATAATTAGATGAAAGATTAGTATTAGTAATACCTAAAGCAAACCAGCCTTGTGGCAACAATCCTAAAAGTTCGTCTATAACTGTCTGATTTAAATAAATAGGATTATTGTAATATGCAAGCTCTAGGTAACTAACATTTCCATAGTAGGTATGATTACCAGAATCATTGTAGAGATGCATAAAACTTACGTATGATGAAGGCTTTTGGGAGAAATTAAACAAGTGCAAAAGAGGTAAACCAACAACAGTGTTTGTAACTAAAGATAGTGATAGGTTCTTTATTGTATGCATATTCAAAGGGATATAAGAAGTATTAAATTGTAAGTATCCTCTTTTGCTTGGATTAATACCAACCTGTGTGTAAATTGAACTTGTTCCATTATATTTTTGATATGAGAAAGGCTCTAAATACCAAACTTCACCGTCTTCTCCTCCAGGTAAGCTTGGATCCAATCCAAGTATACATCTTAAATTACCTACCTCCAGACCTCCACAAGTAGTCGTAAAGCTTCCTACTGAACTGTTAACCCTGTTACCACAACTGTCGTTAACCTCTAATATAAACCTTATACTAGAACCACATGTGCTGTTAACCCTCCTAACTATACTAAAGTTAACATCATTATCAACTGGACTGTTACTAACCCAACTATCTGCTACATACACTCCTGTACCATTATCAAACCATAATCGATAACTCGTTATATTATCCAAATCGCTCACGTTTATGCTTATGTTCACATCACTACCATTAACAGTCGAATTCCATGCCCAACTACTAAACACTGGACTATTACTACAGAGATAAGTTGTAATAAATGTTCCTTCATTAAAAGATGAAATGTCACATGAGTCCCAAGTATGTAACATGAACCTGATTTGTGAGTTTACTGTCGAGTTTATTCTTTTAACTATTGAGAAATTAAGCTGATTAGAGTTATAAGACTGAATTGCGTCATGTATGAATTGACCTGTTCCGTTATCGATTGAAAACCTGTATTTTTTAATCACGTCAGAATCATTAACTTGAATTGAGAAATTGACATCTGTGCCTGCATATGTACTGTTGTATGACCAATCTCCGTAAGATGCATTATTTGTACATGATAAAGTAGTATCGAAAGATTGAATACTTGAAGTGACAATGTTATTACAAATGTCTCTGACTCTGAAATAATAGCTTATGGTAGTACCAGTTGTAGAATTAATTGATTTAATAACAGAGGCACTTAAGTTTGTTAAGTTAGAAACACTTGTCCACCCATCACAAACAAAATCTACTCCAGAACCATTAGCTATACAGAACTGATATGAGGTTATATTATCTTCATCGTAAGCAGAAACAGAGAAATTGACAGAAGAACCTGCATAAGTTGAATTATGAGACAGATTAGTAAATACGGCTGAGAAAGGACAAGAGATTGGGCGCTTTAAAATTACGTTTATTGTCCCGGTAGTATTAATTATCACAGTGGAAACGTTAGTTGAATAACCTGGAGCTGAGACTGTTAAATTTTGAGGATTGTATCTAATAACAGTGTTTGGGAATATGTCTTCATTAGTGTATGTGGTATCATTAATGAGATACCACTGCGTTAAGCCAGTAGAGTCTGTTGTTCCAAGAGATACAGTAATTCCCAGATTGTTTTTCAAAGAAACAGTTGCTCCATTAACTGGATTGTTAGACTCATTAGTTACGTTAACTCTGATATACCACTGAGCTGTTATGTTATCTGTTCTATTTTGCGTATCAAATCGCAATGAATTATTTACAAAAGTAGTTGAGTTTATAATATAGTGGTCACCTGAAGTATGTAGATTATTACCAGTGAAAAGAATTTGGTTGATAGAGTGATTGAATTCAACTTGATCAAAAATTATTCTATTAGGAGTAATATTAGATAAACCAACTTTTTCAAAAGATATGAAATAAGGACATGTTAAGAAGAAACTGTTACAACCAGAGGGACTAACATACCCATTAAATGTCCTGTTCAATCTAATGTTTCTAAAAGTAATGTTTGAAACGTTCTGCATTACTATATTTCTACTAGGCGCTCTCATGTAAGTCGGACTTAGAGGATCACCCTCGTAAACATCGTAGTTTATGATAGTAGAATTTGAAATTGTTATGTTAGAAGCAGTGTAAATAAATAACGTTTGAGATAAATTATTTGTAAGAGTCAAATTATTGAATGAAGAATTATAAAGGCTTTTTATGAATAGCGCTTTCTTGTTACCTGACACGTTAGTACTTGTAAAGTTATGAGCAACTAAGAAAGAACTGTTTTGCTCTGGTGAAAAACTGTCTATTTTTAAACCACCATAGCTAATTGAATCGTTTAAAGTAAGATTATAAATATTATATAATATGATTGCATAATCTGTTTCATATGGATAGCCCTCATAGACACATGTATCGGATTCTGGAGATATCCCAATCAGCCTAACAACAGTTGAATTCTTAACATTAGATAACAATACTCCTGCAATAGTACATTGTGAATTACCTGTGTTATTTACTAAGTAAAGATTATTTGCATCATTTATTGATATTGCAGGATGTACTCCACTTATTGCCAGTCCATAGTTATCGCTAATGTTTACTAACGAACCTGTTGCATTATATAATAACAGTCCCTGATTTTTGCCATGAAATTTGTTTCCAACAACCTTTAAATTAGTAGTATTATCTATTCTTAAAGGCCTAGAAGTCTCATTAATTTCATTAAACAAAAAGGTACAATTGTAACATGGCGAAATAACAAATCCCCTTCTAGAAACCTTATTATTATCGAACAAAAAAGTTGACAGTATAAAAAAATATTCAAGTCTGACACTCCATGCAGTGCTAAAAACACTAAAAATTGTGTTGTTTGAAATGTTTATTAATGAAACGTTGGATAAATTAATTGCACCGTCTAAATAGTTCGAAGAGATTACTATGTTAGAAGAATTTAATAACTCGAAAGCAGGTGTTGTAACATTTGCAGACAAATTTGAACTATGTAATCTAAAATTAGAGACATTGTTAGCAGATATACCTTTAATTATTGTACCATTCAGGTTAATTCTGGTAGAATTAATGGTAATGTTAGAAGAATTAGAAACATCTATCCCTATATCATCTACAGAAGAAGCATTGTTTCTTGTTAATACAATACAATTTCTTATAGTAATATTTGACTTGTTTACTGCTTGAATGCCGTATCCTTGGCCTGCATAACCAAACTCAATCGAATTGTTCAGACAGTTAAGCGCCACATTACTATTATTGATAATCACTGCTGTCGTAGGACAGATTACACTAGTTACTAAATTTTTAGAATTTGTAATTATGAGAGGACACTTGTAAGTAGTATTAAAGATTAATTCTGTGGAATTGTATATATTGGAACAGTTATCTTTTACTGTTAATATCGCTCTTATAGTAGAGCCTTCATTCGAGTTTAAATGTTTTATTATACTGAAATTGAATGAAATAGGTGTTGATGATAAATTAACTTCTGGATCAGCAGTATAACTCCCAAAACCGTTATCGAACCAAAATATGTATGATTTAATACCATCAGAATCATTTACTGATATCGAAAAATTAGCATCTGTATCAGCGTATGTAGTGTTTACTGACCAATTACTGAAGGTCATATTGTTTTCACATTGTTGAGTTGTATTAAATTCAAGAATTGAACTATTGACAAGATTACCGCATGAATCGTTAGCAGTTACGTAAGCCCTTATTCTAGCATTAATTGTCGAGTTAATGTTTCTGACAACAGTAACTGTATAAGAAGATAGATTGGATAATGGCACGTAACCAAGACTTATGAAACTGTTAGAACCGTTATCAAAAAAGAATTCATATCCAGTAAGATTATCTTGATCAATCATCGTTATATTGAATAACGTATCTTTACCTGCATAAGTGCTATTAAATACCCACGAAGTAAAGTCAGTCACATCAGAACAAGAAGAAGTTGTGACAAAGTTTCCTGAAAATAATTTAGACAGATTACATGAATCATTAACAATAATTACAAACTTTATAGATTTCCCAACAATGTTGTTTAATTTAACAGCCTTAGAAAAATTCAGATGCTTTGTATTAGGTGACAAGTAAACAGGAGATTCATAAGTATAAGTACCTGTACCATTATCTAATCCAAAAACATAAGAATAAATGTCGTCTTGATCAGTTATATTTATACTTAAATTTGACCATAAATTTGCAACAGTAGAATTCCACTTCCAGCCATTGGTTGAATACGCATCATTCACACATGTAAGATTAGTAGTATTAAAAACTAGTTCAGAAAAACCTACGTTATCGCACTTGTCTTTTATTTCTATTTTGGCTCTAAT
>JAOAJI010000110.1 GCA_026414265.1 Microcaldota archaeon | reverse complement strand
AGGCATATGTACCGTTAGTCAAGTTTTGAATGAAGTATTCAATTTCCTGACCTATTCTCGAATCAGATAGATTTATTCTAACCCTCTGTGAATCCCCAAATAAATCAGTTCTACATCTGTTTCCTTGAATTGAAACCAACTGTAGTTCCAGATCTGTGACTACGTTAGGGGCAAAATTCAAACCCTTGAAAGTTATTTGTCTCTGTTGGTTAGGATATAAATTATTTAATTCTTTTGTTCTCTCATTCTCTGGAATAAAAAAATAACCACCATGAGATGCGAAAACTGTTGCGTTTACAAGTTTTATTGTGACATTTATAGGTTCTTCTGCACCATTACAGAAAGAACTGTCCGTCTTAAACGAAATATTGAATGTAAAGTTCTTCAAACCTGAAGTCGTTAAATCAACTTGATTAATTCCTCTATTTATTGTAATATCTTCATTAGGCCCTTTTATCCGTGTTAAAAAGTATTCTAATTTCTGGTTAAGGTTGCGTAAAAGCACCAATCTCACTTTGTCAGGATTACCTCTCAATGGAGTATCACAGTCGTTATC
>JAOAJI010000109.1 GCA_026414265.1 Microcaldota archaeon | reverse complement strand
GCTCAGAGTCGTGGTCTCCCTTGAGAACGGCACGGTAATCCCTGTCCATCTGGCTATGCAGGCGATGTTGTCCTGATAGCCGATGTAGGACTCGAGCAGTCCCTTCTTATAAGCCTCTACAAGCTCACTGCAGAATTGCTCCCTTGTAATCCTCCTGAGAGTATAAACCCCCTCTGCTGGCATCATAGCTGAATTTAACAATTTTACTTTCATATTTTGCCCTCCTTTTTAGTTTATTTTTAGCTTTCTGCCGCCAGATTGAGTCTGCCCGTTGCCGTTGGCAAGTCTGGCGTTGAACTTTGCCCATTCACGAGCTTTTTCAATAGATTCACGGCACTGATGATAAATTGTTCTGATAGATTGAAAAGCCTCATCAAGCCCATCGTAGAGACTTGAGAATGCGAGCTTTTCAATCTCTGCCCCTGTCCAGTTCTCCATACGGTCAGCAAAAGATTCAGGGATATTAGTATTATATTTTTTGTTCATAATCCCGATGATGTGCCTTCTTTCTTCCAGTGAAGGAAAATCAAGAAAGAAAACATCATCAAATCTACGCATCATAGC
>JAOAJI010000108.1 GCA_026414265.1 Microcaldota archaeon | reverse complement strand
AAAACATTTTTATCTAATTGTCAAATCATCGAAATAAGAAGTTGGCAAATTGAACAAGCTATTACTATGTTTAACTCTCTTAACTCAACAGGAATGCCACTTACTGACTCTGATATTATTTCAGCACAACTATATGCAAATGCTGGTGAAAGAAAATCAGAATTCAATAAACAATGGGAAGATATAAATAGATTGGCAAGTGAATTAAATACTCGAAAAATAATCGATATAAATAGCGTGTTACAACAATTTATGTATATCAACAGAGCTTTAAATAAAGAATATATCAAGGAAAAAGAAGATGGAAGCATTACTGTTGATGTTACCACACCGGGTTTAAGAAGATATTATACTGATATTAAAAAAGATTTATTGAATAAACCTTTAGAATTATGCAATAATTTGGAGAAGATTGTAAAAAGTTGGGATAAAGTTAAAGATTATCCGTTAGTTAAATTACTTCTTAAATTTAATGAAAATATAAAACTCTTCTTTGCGGGATACTTGTATCGATATGAACCTGATAAGATATCAAAAGATTCTATTTCTGAAATATGCGAATGTTTAATAAGATTGTTTTCAATATTAGAGGTCGATGACAGTGGCTATTCAAGTAC
>JAOAJI010000107.1 GCA_026414265.1 Microcaldota archaeon | reverse complement strand
TAGATACCTATGCGGAAGTCAGAGAGGAGTATTACAATACACTAATGGAAGGCAAAACATTACCGCTAACGTCGTACTCATAATTTCAAAATGATAAATCCAGAGTATATTAGAATCGCAAATAAAAGATTACATAACAGCTTAGGAATGCTTAACTAAAAAATTATGGAAATGAGACTGCCCGAATTAATAACAAGAGAAATTCAAGATTTAGTCAAAAAGAAAAAAGCAAAGAGACATATGAAAAAATTAATAGAACGTAAATTTGAAATCAACAAGTTGCCACAAGTAGGTGACAAGGAAGTAAACGGAGAAAAACTTTTTGTTCAAGCAACTGGTGTTCGGATAAAACAACAAAGAATAACTGGAGAATACTTTTTTGATTTAGATAAAAAGTTTTTCGTAGCCAAAGACACAAAGGGTAATTTTATTAACGGAAAGATTGTTGGTGAGTACTTGTAGTATTGCACCCAACTCAGGAATATACGCAATAATGAGTATAAGAGTAAAATCGAAAAAATGGTCAAGCCGCAATAGCGTTAAAGACGATGTTAGCTGTAGTGCTTTTTATTAACCATAAAATTTCAAAACGATGAAAGTTACAGTTTTAGTTAATACC
>JAOAJI010000106.1 GCA_026414265.1 Microcaldota archaeon | reverse complement strand
TGAAATGTAGTGTATCTCTGATCTTTTTTAAAAGACTCTAATACTTGCGAAGGAAAACCTTTGCCAGTGTCACTTACTTCTATTATAATCGAGTTATCTGTGATGTTAATTGTTACATTAATTATTTTGTTGTGATTTTTATCAGATAGAAGTTCTTTTACTGAATTAGTTATTAAGTTATTCAAAATTGCAAAAATTAAGTCGTATTCATCAATAAAAAGAAATTTATTTGATGTAATATTTCCATCAAACTTATAAAGTAGCGATATGTTTTCACTAAAAAGTATCGTTTTTATGAATTCGATGTAAGAATTAACATACTCTATTAATCTTTTAAGTTCGTATATACCTTGTTTATATGTGCTCTTGCTTAAGCATGAATTAAGTTTGTTATTGAGTACATCTAAAAGTTTATTTACATGAACATACATATGATTAATAGAATCTGTTTTCACATGTTGATCATCAGACGTCTCTAAATAAAGACTAAACAAGGCCAAAGCGTTTTTTATGTCATGTGCCAAATTTCTCTCGGTTAAAGAATTTGTCTTGTTTGCTAATGTAAGGATTTTTTGTGAGATTAACGAATGACAAGATATGTTCATATCACTAATTGGAGTTGCTCTTAAT
>JAOAJI010000105.1 GCA_026414265.1 Microcaldota archaeon | reverse complement strand
GCTGAAATACTCATTGTTATTGGTATTTTAACCGTTGTAATATTGTTATCACCAAAAATAAATGACATGTTTAGAACAGTACAGAAAGAACAAATAGATAGAACAAAAGATAAAATTCTTGAAAACACTTTGAGAATTAGGTTAATAAATGACCTCTGTTCTTTGTATAACTCGTCAGTTATTTTAATAAGGAATTCAGGAAAAGCAACATTTCAAATTAAAGAATTAAGTTTGTTGTATTCTGGTGTCCCTGTAACTGTCAATAATTTTTTTTTACTAAACGGTTCTGTTTTAGACGAATTAGATTATGATACAAGTCTTATCTATCCAGGATGGACTTTAATATTGCCCATTGACAAAAAGATAACAACCGGTAGTGTCAAGATTGTAGGTCCTCAGCGTGTAGGTGAAACAAAAATGATAAATATTACTAGTTTAAACTGTGGGCAAATAACAGGCACATGTTCTTTTTTTTCTAATTCTCGTTGGAAATTTAATACAACAAAATCAGGTGAAGATGCTAATTTATCAACTTTTTTAATCACGTCTAATGGCATTTCTGGATATACGTTTTATTATGATAATGGAACTGGGATTTATTATAATGATACTTATGTACAAGTCAACACGCAGTCTTC
>JAOAJI010000104.1:331-655 GCA_026414265.1 Microcaldota archaeon | reverse complement strand
CCATACCGCCTCAAGTTTATTGGCGTTGTCAGTTTTATCGGTGTTGAAAAGTAAAGAATTATATAACCATTTTGCTTGTATAAATACGGAATTAAGAAGGGCTTTCTTTTTCTTGGTTTTTACTTGAATTTTAAGTTTATAAGTTACAACCCTCTGGTGTTGTCTTTTGAACTTTGTCTGTGCTATGGATTCTTTTATCTTGAGAGATTTTTCAGTCATTTCCCTTTCTGGTTTTCTATATACTCCTGAATTATATCCTGTGAAACATTACCCGCGGTAGCTACAAAATAACTCCTTGTCCACAAAGTCGGAAGTTTGGTCACC
>JAOAJI010000104.1:0-321 GCA_026414265.1 Microcaldota archaeon | reverse complement strand
ACCTATTAGACGTCCTTCCTTTTATTGTTTTTACAACTTTATGAGGACTTTCGTCTGGATTAAACCTTACGAAAATGTGAACATGATCTGATTGGATAGTTAAATTTAATATTTCCCACAATTTAATATTTTCCACTTTCTTTCTTTAGCAAGTTCAAATATTAGTTGCTCACATCTTTCTTTAATCTCTTTGATTAATATTGATTTTCTATATTTTGGACAAAACACAATATGAGCAATGCATAAATGAACTCTATGGTTTGTTTTAATATATTTCATGTTTTGATCATAACTATAATAATATAATTAAAGTCAATATAT
>JAOAJI010000103.1 GCA_026414265.1 Microcaldota archaeon | reverse complement strand
GAACAAGCGTGTATACCTAGAGAATGAAAGGTTTTCAAATCAATTTGTATCCCTGCACCTGAATCACTGCTACTCCCAGCGATAACCAAAGCAGATTTGTATTTTGAATAGCTAAATTTCATATTTCAGAATATGAGAAAAGCATTTAAAAAGAATTTCATCACTTATTATAATGCTTTGCCATTCATAAGCAGGGGTACCGAAGCCTGGTCAAACGGGCGAGACTCAAGAAACCCTAAGGAGCATTTCAACAAGGCAGTTACTAAAAAATTGTTGAGAGATCTCGTCCCTTAGGGGTTCGAGGGTTCAAATCCCTCCCCCTGCATTCTAATTCTAAATCATTTCAGATGGAAATATTAGTTATAGAATGTCTTTTAGCTTGCTTACAAAAGATAAAAAGAAAAACGCTATTCCTTGAACTAGCCTGATTAACAAAATTAAGCTAATTAATAACTTAGTTTTGGAAAATTCAATTTTAGTGTGTATATTATCTCTAACAACTTTGGTTTTATTTTGCAAGAAAAAAGAGAAAGACACTAATCTATCTCCTAACTTATTTACATATACTCTTACGCTAACATTAATCAACTTCAGTTTATTACCTAACTCATTCATAACTCCTCTATACAATAACCCAAACTCTCCAACACCTCTACTAACC
>JAOAJI010000102.1 GCA_026414265.1 Microcaldota archaeon | reverse complement strand
GTAGAAAGGGCACCCGCAATAAGAATGACATATTTGTCTATCCACACGTTATTTCCAACCCTGATATTTTCAGGATTTTGTATTATAACCCCGACATCTATTATAACATTTTTTCCACAACTCATAAATCTTCTAGACCAATAGAAATATCTTATTTTTCTACCTAAAATTCCAGGTAAATTGCTTATGATTGCTACAATCAAATCATTTATCAATGTTCTAAATTTCTTGATCATTTAAAATAATACTCCTTATTGCAAATATTTTAGATATTTTAAATTAAAAAAATTATTATCATGGTTCCAATTTAGTTTAATATGTTAACTTTATTTATAATAATTTTATTATTCTCCAGCGTTGTAAAATTATTAAAATATAAAAATTCCTTGTGAGAAAAAAATTTAACTCTTTAGTTCTTTGGTATTATTTTTTAACTACAAGTTTCTAAGTTTTAACATTTCCTTTACGTATTCCAACTTCTGTCTTCTTTCTTCATTATTTTTTAAATTTACGATGAATTCTAAGACAAAACATAAAAATATCGAAATAAAAAAGGCTGTGAAAGTAGCAATTAATACCATCTGTCTTCTTTTTGGCTTAAATCTTTTATCCGGTGGAACTGCTTTATCAACAACCTGAATGAGTACCGCATCCTTTGACTCATCTAATTTAGC
>JAOAJI010000101.1 GCA_026414265.1 Microcaldota archaeon | reverse complement strand
ATCCTTTGACAAAAACACCAATATGATAAAAATCTTACAAATAGCTACAACCATGTTGCCTAATATAGTCATCTGACAGTTTTTCCTCTCTGTAATCAAGTGTGAGTTCCGTATCTTTTTTAATATCTGTAAGGGTTACAACTTCCAAAGTATCAAAATTAATCTTAAGGTTTGGCGTTCTACTATGATTTATAAAGCTGTATTTTGTCCGAAACGGACGAACTAATAGCCTTTCTTGTTCTACCGCTGTCCACTCCATAAAGATATAATTTTTTACATTATCTGGCAAAAACTCTAAAGAATCCCGAATGCGATAAAATTCTTCTTCCTTTAGCATCATGCCATCCAACTTTGTCAAAACTTCACCTTTTGCAAAATCTCTTCCTGCAAACAACCCCATGCCATGTATTTCACTCGGTGCAATATATGTATCTGGAATATTATCCACTATATAAGGTTGCCACATAGTTTGACTTTTAATGCTCTTAAAAGTTTTATTCGTGACTATTATGCTTAAAGCAACCGATAAAACAAGAATGCCCAAGACTATTAAACCAAAAGTTTCCATTTTAAACTGTTAACGCCAAGTGGTTTCGAAAGATCTGTTTGATTTTTTCTAAATCTTCTTTAGTCTCTGCTTCTACTCTTGCTACAAGCACAGGTTGTGTGTTAGAAGG